>JBFMCT010000001.1:34144-210397 GCA_040754375.1 Actinomycetota bacterium | reverse complement strand
ACCGGGTGCTGTTCGAGGATGCGGGCCACCCGGTGCTGGCGTTGCGGTTTCGCCAGCCTCACGGCTGGCTCCACATGTCCGAGGGCGCCGCCTCCCGGGCGGCGCGTGCCAGCCTCACGGCTGGCTCTCGGGGGCGGCACCGGCCAGCCACAGCAGGAGGCCCCGCTGGGCGTGGAGGCGGTTGGCGGCCTGGCGCCACACGACGCTGCGGGGACCGTCGACCACCGAGGCGGCCACTTCCTCGCCCCGGTGGGCCGGTAGGCAGTGGAGGAACACGGCCCCCGGGGCGGCCATGGCCATGAGGGCGTCGTCGACGATGAAACCGGCGAAGTCGATGCGCCGCTGCTCGGTCTCGGCCTCCTGGCCCATCGACGCCCACACGTCGGTGTACACGGCGTCGGCCCCCGACACGGCCTCGGCCGGGCTGGCTGTGATCACGGCGTGGCCGTCGGGCGGAGGCTCGTAACCGGGCGGGCTGGCCACCCGCACGACCATGCCGGCCAGGCGGCCCACGGCCATCAGCGAGCGGCACACGTTGTTGCCGTCCCCCACGTAGGCCACCGTTCGACCTTCGAGCGTCCCGAAGCACTGGCGCAGCGTGAGCGCGTCGGCCAAGGCCTGGCAGGGGTGGGCCCGGTCCGACAGCAGGTTCACCACCGGGACCGGCGACACAGCCGCCATGCGCTCCAGCACCCGGTGGTCGAACACCCGGGCGGCGATGACGGCGCAGTACCCGGCCAGGGCGCGGGCCACATCCTCGGCCGGCTCACGGGTGTCGATGCCCACCTCGTCAGGCCGGATGGTCACCGGGTGGCCGCCCAGCTCGACGGTGGCCACCTCCATCGAGACCCGGGTGCGGTTGGACGGCTTCTCGAACAGGAGGGCAACTGCCCGGCGGGCCAGCACCGCGGGTGGGGTCCCGAGCGCGGCCAGCTCGAGCACCTTCGTCAGCTCGGCCGGGGACAGGTCGTCGACGTCAAGCACGTGGCGGACGGCCCCGGGGGCCCGGGGGGACGCGCCTTGACCGCCCATCAGGCGGCCAGTACCGAGGCCAGCACGGCCACGGCCTCGTCGAGCTCGTCGTCGGTGACGAGCAGCGAAGGCATGAACCGCAGGGTCGTCGGCCGGACGGGGTTGACCAGCAGCCCGGCGGCCAGGGCGGCCGCCGCCACCTCGGGGGCGCTGCGCCCATCCAGCTCGGCGCCCACCAGGAGGCCCTGGCCCCGCACCTCGGCGATGCCAGGCAGACCGGCGAGGGCGTCCATGAGCCGGGTACCCGCGGCCGCGGCCCGGGCGGGCACGTCCTCGGCCTCCATCACGCCCAGGACGGCCCGGGCCGCGGCGGCGGCCAGAGGCTGGCCCCCCAAGGTGGTCGCATGGTCGCCCGGGCCGAAGGCGGCAGCCACGTCGTCGCTCGCCCAGCACGCACCGATGGGAACGCCGTTGCCCAGGGCCTTGGCCAGAGTGACCACGTCGGGCCGCACCCCCTCGTGCTGGAAGCCGAACCACCGCCCGGTACGGCCCAGTCCGGTCTGCACCTCGTCGACGATCAAGAGGGCGCCCACCTCGTCGCACAGCCGGCGGGCACCCGCGAGGTAACCCGCGGGTGCGGGCCACACGCCGCCCTCGCCCTGCACGGTCTCCAGCACCACGGCGGCCACGTCGGGGGCGGCCACCGCCTCGGCCAAGGCCTCGAGCGAGCCGTAGGGCACGTGGCGGAACCCGGCGGGGAGGGGCTGGAAGGGTGGGTGCCGGTGGAACTGGCCGGTGGCCGCCAGGGTGGCCAGGGTCCGGCCGTGGAACGAACGCTCGGCACTGACGACCACGAACCTGGCCGGCGCCCCGGCCCACTTGCGGGCCAGCTTGAAGGCGCACTCGTTGGCCTCGGCCCCTGAGTTGGCGAAGAACACCCGGCCTCCGCCCCCGACGAGGCGGTCCAGGGTCGAGGCCACTTCCGGCCCCACGGTGGTGCCGTACAGGTTCGAGACGTGCAGCAGGGTTCGGGCCTGGTCGGCCAGGGCGTCGGCCACCGCCGGGTGGCTGTGGCCCAGCGAGCACACGGCCACGCCCCCCACGAAGTCGAGGTACTCCCGCCCCTCGCTGTCCCACAGGCGCGACCCCTGGCCCCGCACGAAGGTCACGGGCGGGGGCGGGTAGGTGTTCATCAGGCGGCTGTCCTTGACGGCGGTGCTCACGGGCCGACCATCGTCCCGATGCCCTCGTTGGTGAACACCTCGAGCAGCAGGGCATGGGGCACCCGGCCGTCGAGGATGTGGGCCTGGCCGACGCCGCCCCGCACGGCCCGGGCACACGAGGCGACCTTGGGGATCATCCCCCCGCTGACCGTGCCGTTGGCCAGCAGGGCCTCGACCTCGCCCACCGACACCGTGTGGACCAAGCTGGCAGGGTCAGCGACATCGGCCAGCACACCTACGACGTCAGTGAGATAGACGAGCTTCTCGGCTCCTAGGGCCTCGGCCACGGCCGCCGCGGCTACGTCGGCGTTGATGTTGTAGGCCTGGCCTTCGGTGTCGCTGCCGATGGTGGCCACTACGGGGATCAGCTCTTGGGCCAACAGCCGCTCCACGATCGTGGGGTTGACCGACACCACGTCACCGACGAAGCCCAGTTCGGGGGAACGGGCGGCCGCCGTGATGAGGCCGGCGTCCTCGCCGGAAAGGCCCACGGCCAACGGGCCATGCACGTTGACGGCGGCCACGATGTCGCGGTTGACCTTGCCGACCAGCACCATGCGGGCGATCTCCAGGGTCTCGGCGTCGGTGACCCGCATGCCGTCGCGGAACTCGGGCACCTTGCCGAGGCGCCTCATCAGCGAGCCGATCTGGGGGCCGCCACCGTGGACCACGACCGGGCGCATACCTACCGAGCGCATGAGCACCACGTCCTGGGCGAACAGGGTGGCCAGGCTCTCGCTCTCCATGGCCGCCCCGCCGTACTTGACGACCACGATCTTGCCCCAGAACCGGCGGATGTAAGGCAGGGCCTCGGCGAGTACGGCCGCCTTCGAGGCCGCCCCGGTACCCGCGACCGACGTGCTCACGATGTCCGCATGTTCTCGTCGATATAGGCGGGCGACAGGGCCGTGGCCAGGAAGGTGGCCTCCCCCTCGCCCAGCCCCAGGTCGGCGGCCACCTCGACCATCCGGCCGTCCATGTGGTCGCGCACACGGGCCGTGTCGTGGTCGACGGCCACCCCGTCGCGCGCCACGACCACCCCGCCGTAGGACACCCGGACGAGGTCGGGGTCGAAGTCGGCACCCGACGAACCGAGCTCGCTCACGATGCGGCCCCAGTAGGGGTCGCCCCCGTGCAGCGAGCACTGCACGAGCTGGCTCTCGGCCACCTTGCGGGCGGCCCGCCGGGCGTCGTCGGAGGACCGGGCACCGGTCACCTTGATGGTGGCCACCTTGGTCGCCCCCTCGGCGTCGTCGGCCATCTGCTCGGCCAGGTCGGCACAGGCCAGGGTGAGAGCGTCAGCCAGCGCGCCCGCCGGGGGGCGCCCGCCCTTGCCGCTGGCCAGCACGATGACCGTGTCGTTGGTCGACGTGCAGCCGTCGACCACCAGGGCGTTGAACGTGCCGGCCACGGCCACCCGCAGGGCCTCGGCCAGCTCCTGGGGGGTGGCTTCGGCGTCAGTCGTGAGGACGGCCAGCATGGTGGCCAGGTTGGGGGCGAGCATGGCCGCTCCCTTGGCCATCCCCCCGACGGTCAGCAGGCCAGTGCCCACGGTGGTCTCCTTGACCCGGGTGTCGGTGGTCATGATGGCCTGCGCCGCCAGCGCGCCGGCCGCCTCCGAGCCCTTGCGGGCCTCGACCAGAGGCCCGATCCCGGCGAACAGAGGCTCTTCGGGCAGGGGGATCCCGATGAGCCCGGTGGAGCACACGAGTACCTCGGCGGGCTCGCACCCCAGGCCCTCGGCCACGAGGGCACAAGTCCTCTCGGCCGCCTGCCGGCCGGCCTGGCCGGTGGCCGCGTTGGCGTTGCCGCTGTTCAGGACCACGGCCGCGGCCATGCCCCCGGTCGCTTCCAGGTGGGCGCGCGACACCAGGACCGGGGCGGCTGAAGCCCGGTTGGAGGTGAAGACGGCCGCGGCCGGCACCGGCTGGCCGTCGGCCGTGGCCACCAGGGCCAGGTCGAGGGCGTCCCCCGGCTTGATGCCGCAGTGGACGCCGGACGCCGAGAAACCCTTGGGACGGGTGACGCTCACCCGCTGCTCCTTTCACCGGTGTCGACCGGGGGTAGTGCCTGGCGGCTCACGGGTACACGCCGACCGAGGCCAGCCCGGCCCGCTCCTCTAGGCCGAGCAGCAGGTTGGCACACTGGACGGCCTGGCCGGAGGCTCCCTTGACCAGGTTGTCGATGGCCGCCAGGGCCATCACCCAGCCGGTGCGGGGGTCGTAGCGGGCGCTCAGGTGGGCGGTGTTCGAGCCCCAGGCCGCCTTGGTGGACGGCGGGGCCTCGGCTACCACCACGAAAGGCTCGGTCTCGTAGGCCGCCGCCAGGGCCTCCAGGAGGGTGCCGGTGGACAGCTCAGCGCCCGCCGCCGGGCGGGCGTAACAGGTGGCCAGGATCCCCCGGGTCATAGGCACCAGGTGGGGCGTGAACAGCACCTGCACCCCGCCCCTGGCCTGCCCGAAGGCGGCCACGGCCTGTTCGATCTCGGGCGTGTGGCGGTGGTCGAGCAGGCCGTAGGCCACGAAGTCCTCGTTTACCGTGCCGAAGTGGGTCGTGTGCTTGAGGCCCCGCCCGGCTCCCGATACACCACTGGCGGCGTCGACCACGATCCCCTGGGGCTCGATCAGCCCGGCCCGCACCAGCGGGGCCAAGGCCAAGGTGGCGGCCGTGGGGTAACACCCGGGGGCGGCCACCCCATCGGCCTTGGCCACGGCCTCCCGGTTCAGCTCGGGCAGGCCGTAGGCCAGTCTCCCGAGGATGTCGGGACAGGCGTGGGGCTCGCCGTACCACTGCTCGTAGGACGCGGTGTCGAGAAGGCGGAAGTCGGCTGCCAGGTCGACGACCTTGGGGCCGTGGTCGAGCAGGCCAGGCACGATGGCCTGGGAAGCCCCGTGGGGCAGGGCCAGGAAGACGAGGTCGACGCCCTGGGCCAGTTCCGGCCGGTAAGCCTCGAAGGCCAGGCTCGGGTAGGCGGCGGTCAGGCTGGGGTAGAGCGAAGCGACCCGCGTACCAGCCTGGCTATCCCCCGTGGCCCACGCCACGTCGAGCTCGGGGTGGCCGGCGCACAGGCGCAGGAGCTCGCCCCCCGTGTACCCGGACCCCCCGATAATCCCCACGGTTGCCATCGGCAAGCAGCATACACCCGATTGCATTCCTATGCAGGCGCCCTTTGTGAAACGATCTACGGGCGGCGCATGTCACGCGAGGAGGGCGGTCGGGATGCGAAGGACGTTTCGGGTTGTGGCGGCGGTGGCCGCAGCCGTGATGTTGGTGGGCTGCGGGGACGGTGGCGGTGAGGGCGCGGCCACCAACAAGGCGGAGTGGGAGGCCCAGCACGGTGAGCTGGTAGCGGCCTACAGCCGCGATCTCACAGCCGTCCTCAACACCATCAACCAGGGCGAACGGACCACCACGATGGCGACCTGCAACCAGGTGATCGACGACGCCAACGAGGTCAAGGAGAAGGCCCTGCCCGTGCCCAACGCGGCCGTCGACACGGCCCTGCGCAAAGCCGTCGACATCGGGCTCAGCGCGGCCGACAACTGCCTCAAGGGCGCCCGCAACACCGAGGCCCACGCCGTCGAGGTCGCCCAACGCGAGTTCGCCGAGGCCCGCGAAGCCATGGACGAAGCCGAAGCCGCCATCGAAGCCTGGACCTGACCGGCCCCAGCTGACTGCGCCGGGCTAGCCCAGCCCGAGTCAGGAGGGGGCGACGGTGGCCAGGAGCTCCTCGCGCGACATCGAGGACCGGCCGGGGACCTCCTGCTCGCGGGCCAGGTCGCGGAGCTCTTCGGTGGTGAAGGCCTCCTTGTCGGCCACGGTGGGGGCGCCCAGGCGGGCCTTTAGGGCCTCCAGGGCCTGGCCCATCTCGTCGAGGGCGGCGGCGTCAAGCACCTTGCGCACCTCGGGGAACATCTCGGACTCCTCCTCCTCGGCGTGGTGCTCCACGCTCTCGATCAGAACGGTGATCTTGGCCTCCCAGGCCTCGTCGCCCGGGGCCAGGGCCTTGATCTCCTCGATGAGCGTCTTGGCCACGTGGTGCTCCTCGACCCCTTCCGCCACCGTCTCGGCCAGTTCCTCGCTGGCCTCGCGGATCGACGGGTAGAAGATCTCTTCCTCGATCTCCGCGTGGACCTCGAGCTCCTCGATGATCTTGGCCGCCACCGCCGTCATCTCGTCCTGGTCGTCGGCTTCGTGAGCGTCCTCGAACTTCTTGAACAGCCCCCGCACGCGGTTGTGGTCGGCGGTGAGCAAGAGCAGTGCGTCCATGGCGGTTCCTCCGGGCTACGGGCGTTCGGCCTGTCGCCCGATCAATTCCCCGCGCGGACCGCCCCCGAAACTCAGCCCCGCAGCGTGGCGCCCACGGCCTTCTCCACGGCGACGATGGCCTGGGCCCGCAACTCGGCCAGCTCCTCGTCGCCGAGCGTCCGGTCGGGGGCGGCCACCCGCAGGCGAAAGGCCAGGCTGCGCCGGCCCTCCCCCAACTGGGCACCGCGGAACACGTCGAACAGCCAGATGTCCTCCAGCAGGTCGCCGGCGGCCAGCCGCAACGCCTTCTCGACGTCGGCCGCGGCCACCTCGGGACCGACCGCGAACGCCAGGTCGAAGTCGGCCGACGGGAACCGGCTGACGGGCCGGTAGTCGGCCCCGACCCGGGGGGCGGCCAATAGCCGGCCCAGGTCCAGCTCGAGCCACGCCACCGGCCCGTCGAGCCCGTGGGCCGCCACGATGTCGGGGTCTACCTCGCCGACATGGCCTACGGGCACGTCCGAGGCCGTCACGGTGGCGCTCCTGGTGGGGTGCAGGCCCGGGGGTACCGACGGGGCCAGCACCACCGCGTCGACCCGTAGGGCGCCGGTGAGGACGTCGAGCAGGACCTTGGCCGCGCCGGCGTCGGCCCCGGCCAGGACAGCCCCGACCAGCTCGGGCTCGTCGGGCAGGCCCTGGCCACCGGCCGGGGGTAGGAAGACCTTGCCGATCTCGAACAGGCGTACGTCCGGGTAGCGGTGGCCGGCGTTGGTCGAGACGGCCCGCAGCAGGCCGGGGAGCAGCGAGGGCCGCAGCACCGACTCCTCCTGGGCCAGCGGGTTCTCCACCTCGACGGCACCGGGCCCGAAGCCGCACCGGTCCAGGTCGGCAGGGGCCAGCAGGGAGGTCGACCAGGCCTCCGACAGGCCGGCCCCGGCCAGCACGTCGCGCACCCGCCGGCGGTCGCGCTGGTGGGCGGTGAGCCCTCCGCCGCGGGCCACGGCCGGCAAGGTGCGGGGGATGCGCGAGTAGCCGTGGTGGCGGGCCACCTCCTCGACGATGTCCGCTTCCCGGTCGCTGTCGGGCCGCCACGAGGGCACGGTGACGACCAGCTCGCCGGCGGTGCCCGCGGGCTCGGTGGCGAACCCGATGGGCTCCAGGTACCCGACGACATCCTCGGTGGTCAGCTCGGTGCCCAGCAGGGAGTTGACCTTGACCGTGCGCACGTTCACCCGGGGACGGGCGGGACGCTCCACGCTGGCGTCGACAACTGGGCCGTCTACGGTCGAGCCCGCGAGCTCGGTCGCCAGTTGGCAGAAGCGGGCCACGGACCGTTCGATGCCCTCGGGGTCGGTGCCCCGCTCGAAGCGGACCGACGCCTCGGTCCGCAAGCCCAGGCGCTTGGAGGTGAGGGCGATGGCCAACGGGGTGAATGCGGCCGCCTCCAAGAGCACGCTCGTCGTGGCCTCGCCGATCTCCGACGACGCCCCGCCCATGACGCCCCCGACCCCGACGGCCGTGCCCTCGGCGTCGCAGATCACGCAGTCGTCGGGGCCCAGGGCCCTCTCCAGGCCGTCGAGGGTGACGAGCACCTCGCCGGTCCGGCCCCGGCGGACGAGCAGGCCGCCGCCGGGTAGGCGCTCGAGGTCGTACGGGTGGTTGGGCTGGCCCATCTCCAGCATCACGTAGTTGGAGATGTCGACGACGTTGTTGATGGGCCGCATACCGGCCATCGTCAGGCGGTTGGCCAGCCACGCCGGGGACGGGCCGACGGCCACGCCCCGCAGCCTGGTGGCCGTGAACCGGGGGCACAGGTCGGGGGCCTCGACGACGACCGTGCTCCCCGGACCGGCCACGGCCCGATCGAGCCCGGGCGGCTCGGGCACCGTGAAGGGGACCTTCAGCCGGGCCGCGAGGTCGCGGGCCACCCCCACGATGGAGAGGGCGTCGGGGCGGTTGGGGGTGACGTCGATGTCGAACACGCAGTCGGCCACGATGCCGAGGGCCTCGGTGAGCGCCGAACCGGGCTCGGCCGCCCCCGATGGGAGCACGAGGATCCCGTCGTGGTCGTCGGACAGGGCCAGCTCGGCACCCGAGCACAGCATCCCCTCCGACCACTGGCCGCGTACCTTGCGGCGGCCGATCTGCATGCCCCCCGGTAGCCGGGCCCCGACGGGGGCGAAGGGCACGAGGTCGCCGGGCCCGAAGTTGAAGGCCCCGCACACCACGTGGGCCACCTCGCCCCCGCCGGTGTCGACGTCGACCAGTTGCACCTTGTCGGCCGCCGGGTGGGGGGCGGTGGCCAGCACCTTGGCCACCACGATGTCGCCCAGGCCCTCGCCCACCCGGTCGATGCCCTCGACCACCAGGCCCAGGCTGCTCAGGGTGGCGGCCAGGTCAGCCGGCTCGCCTTCGACGGGCGCGAAGTCGCGCAGCCACGACAGGGGGACTCGCATGACGGGCAAGGGTAGGCGACGGCCACCGGCGGCGTACCGGTAGCACCGCCCTCCTGGTGACGCCCCGGCCGGCCGTCGTTACGATGGCGGGCGTGAGCCGGGCCAAGCTCGACGACCGCGCCGCATTCGCACGGGAACTGCGCCGTATGGCGGCCGGCGACCGGCGCCGCTACGAGTACTTCCGCCGGGAGGTGGCCCGCAGCGTGCGCAAGGGCGAGGCCGTGGTCGACCCCTCGGCCGCCCCCCTGGCCATAGCCGCCGCCCGCCTGGCCCAGAAGGCCCCGGTGTGGCCTTGGACCGTGGTCGTGCCCGTCGTCGTGCTGGCCGCCCTGGCCTTGGCCATCGGCGGCTTCGCCCTCGTGTGGTTCGTGGCCACCGTCGTGCCCGCGGTCGCCACCGAACCTCTCCGTGCCCGCCGCCGCCGCAACCGCGCCCTGTCCGCCGAGGCCGCCAACCTCGCCCTGGTGTAGGGGTCGCGGGTGCACCCCCGAAAACCTGCGCGGGAATCGTGGGCGTTTCGCCCACGATTCCCGCGCAGGTTTCGTGGGGTGGGGCCCCGGACCGGCCCGACCTGGCCCGCCGGGCCCGGCCGGCGGCCTAGAACTGGCGGAGGAAGCGGATGTCGTTGGTGATGAAGTGGCGCAGGTCGTCGACGTTGTGGCGCATCATGGCGCAGCGGTCGATGCCGAACCCGAAGGCGAAGCCTTGCCACTGCTCGGGGTCGAGGCCAACGGCCTTGAACACGTTGGGGTCGACCATGCCGCAGCCTCCCAGTTCGATCCAGCCCGAGTGGGAGCAGACCCGGCAGCCGGCCCCCTCGCAGAAGATGCACGTCACCTCGAACTCGGCCGATGGCTCGGTGAACGGGAAGAACGAGGGCCGCAGCCGGGAGTGGATGGCCGGCCCGAAGTAGGCCTCGGTGAACGCCTCGATGGTGCCCGCCAGGTCGCCGAAGCTCGTGCCCCGGTCGACCACCAGGCCCTCGATCTGGTGGAAGACGGGCAGGTGGCGGGCATCGGGGGTGTCGCGGCGGTAGCAGCGGCCGGGCATGACCACGTAGATGGGGGGAGGCTCGGACTGCATGACCCTGATCTGCACAGGCGACGTGTGCGTGCGCAGCAGGGTCGACTCGGGGGCGCCGAGCTTGACGTAGAGGGTGTCCCACATGCTGCGGGCGGGGTGGCCGGGCGGCATGTTGAGCGCTTCGAAGTTGTACCAGTCGGTCTCCACCTCCGGTCCCTCGGCCACCCGGTAGCCCATGGCCACGAAGATGTCCTCGAGCTGGTCGCGCGCCTGGGTGACCAGATGGAGGTGGCCCCGGTCGATCTCCGGACGGAACTCGGTGAGGTCCATGCGCTCGGCCTCCAGCCGCTGGCGGCGCTCGGACTCCTCCAGCGCGGCCCGGCGGGCCCCGACCTCTTCCTCCAGACGCAGGCGGGCCTCGTTGACGGCCCGGCCCGCGTCCCGGCGCTCCTCGGGGGCGAGCTGGCCCAGGCGGCCCCGGGCGGCCACGATGGCCGACCGCCGGCCCAGCACGGCGCTCTCCACCTCGTCCAGTTCGCCAAGGGTGGCGGCCGCCGCCACCCGGGCCGCCCCTTCCTTGACAGCCGCCTCAAGCTCCTCGTTCACGGTGCCAGCTCCGGGGGTAGGTCGGTGGGGAGCGTGAAGCGGAACGTCGAGCCCCTCCCCATCTCGGACTCGGCCACCAGCCGGCCACCGTGGGCCTCCACCAGGCCCCGGCTGATCCACAGACCGAGCCCCGAACCGGTCGGCTTGGTCTCGGCCCGCCGGAAGAACTTCGTGAAGACCCTGGGCAGGTCGGAGGGGGGGATGCCGCTCCCCCGGTCGGTGACCAGTACCTCGATGGCACCGTTGCCGGCCGTCCCGGCGACCGTCATGCCCTTGGGGCTGGCGTACTTGGCCGCGTTCTCCACCAGGTTGGTCAACACCTGCTCAACCTTGTCAGGGTCGGCGTAGGCGCGCGGGAAGTCGGGGGGGAAGCTGACCTCGACCTCGAGCTCGGGCTCGGTCATGCGGACCTTCTCGGTGACGGCCTCGACCAGGTGGGGGATGTCCACGAGCTGGCGGCGCAGGGCCAGCCGACCGCTCTCCAGCCGGCTGATGTCGAGCAGCTCGTTGACGAGCCTGGTCACCCGGTCGGCGTCGTGGTGGACCTGCTCGAGCATCATGCGCTTCTGGTCGTCGGCCAGGCGGTCCCACCGGTTCAGCAGCAGGCTGGTGTAGCCCTTGACGGCCGTGAGCGGGGCCCGCAGCTCGTGGCTGACCGTGGAGATGACCTCGATCCCCTCGGCCGGGGACCGTCGGCGGGCGGCGCTGCGCAGCACGAGGACGGCCCCCGCCAGTGACCCATCGGCCTCCCGGTCGTAGCGCCCGGTGACGAGGGCGGTCACGACCCGGCCCTGGGCCGTACGCAGGCGGACGCGCTGTTCGGGCACCCTGGCCACCGAGCGCAGCCGGGTGGAGCGGTGCCAGCCACCGGCCGGTACCCCGTCGAGGCGGGCCAGGTCGAACAGCTCGTCGATCGTGCGGCCCTCCATCTCCGCGACGGCATAACCCGTGAGGCGGCTCGCGGCCGAGTTGGCGGCCACCACCCGGCGGTGGGCGTCGAGCTGGAGGACCGCGTCGGGGAGCAGTTCGAGGTCGATCACGTACCGCGTTGGCGGGCTGCTTCGAAACAGACCACAGCCGCCGCCATGGCCACGTTGAGCGACTCCGCCCGGCCCGCGATCGGGACGGTCACCCACTGGTCGACATGGCCCTCGAGGCCGGCCGGCAGGCCCACGGCCTCGTTGCCCATCACGAGGGCCGACGGGTGCCCGAACGAGACCTGGTGGTAAGGGGCCCCCCGGTTGGCGGCCGTGCCGAGCCGGCGCATGCCCCACGCGCCCAACTGGTCCAAAACCACCCCCACTGGCCCTCCTCTGGCCACCAGCCGAACGTGGAACAACGACCCCGCCGACGCCCGTACGCACTTGGGGTTGTAGACGTCGACCGTCCCCTCGCAGCAGACTACCCCGCCCACCCCGGCCGCCTCGGCCGTTCGTAGGATGGTGCCGAGGTTGCCCGGGTCGCGCACGTCGACGCACACCACCAGCAAGTTCGCGTCGAACAGGTCGGCCAGGACCGCCTCGGCCATGCCCACCACCGCCAGCAGGGCTTGGGGGGTGGCCGTGGCCGCCACCCGCTCGATCACCCCCGGTGCCAGGCCGAACACTCGCACGCCCGCGGCGTGCGCCCGCCCGACGACCGGGTCGGCGAACCCCGCAGGGGCGGCGTACAGGCCCTCGACGGCGGCACCGGCGGCCAGGGCCTCGGCCACCAGCTTGGGCCCCTCGACCACGAACGCCCGCTCGCTCTGGCGGTAGGAGGGCTGGGTCAGCAGGCGCCGGAGCCTCTGCGTGCGCTTGTGGCGTGGCCCCAGGAGGTTGGGGGCACCCCGTGGCCCAGTCGTCATGACATCCCGCTCAGCCGGCGGGCCCGATCACTCCCCGGCCGCGATCTTGACCAGCGCGGCGAAAGCCGGCGGATCGCTGACGGCCAGGTCGGCCAGAACCTTTCGGTCGACTTCGACGCCCGCGGTGCGCAGGCCGGCGATGAAGCGGCTGTAGCTGGTGCCGTTGACCCGGGCGCCGGCGTTGATGCGCTGGATCCACAGTTGGCGCATGTCACCCTTGCGCGCCCGGCGGTCGCGGAAGGCGTACTGCCCCGAGTGCATGACCTGCTCGTTGGCGGCCTTGAACGACCGGCTCTTGTTGCCGTAGTAGCCGCGCGCCTGCTCGAGAACGGCGCGATGGTGCTTGCGACCGTGCACCGCGCGCTTGACCCTGGCCATGCCGTGCTCCTTTCCCTCGTCCCTCTCCGTGGCGGCGTCGCCCCTGGGCGACGCCGGGCATCCCTACAGGCCCAGCAGCCTCTTGACCTGAGCCTTGTCACCGCCGACGACCTCGGCCTCCTGGGCCAACCTCCGCGTGCGCTTGCTGGGCTTCTTCTCGAGGATGTGGGCGCGGAACGCCTTGCGGCGCATGATCCGGCCGGTGCCGGTCACCTTGAACCGCTTGGCGGCTCCCCGGTGCGTCTTCATCTTGGGCATCGTCAGGGCTCTCTCGTTCTCGGCGTCCGGCTCAGGACGCCGTCGCGTTCTCCTTGGGCTTGGCCCTCTTGTCGGGGGCCAGGACCATGATCATGTTGCGCCCGTCGAGGCGGGGAGCGGCTTCGACCTTGGCCGGAGGCGCCAACTGCTCGGCGATCCGGTCGAGGATCCGCTTGCCCAGCTCGGGGCGGGCCATCTCCCGGCCCTTGAACATGATCGTGATCTTCACCTTGTGACCCTCATCGAGGAAGCTCGACACCTTGCGGGTCTTGGTGTCGAAGTCGGCCTCGCCGATCTTGATCCGGTACTTCATCTCCTTGATCGGGGAGTTGCCGCTCTTGCGGCGCGACTCCTTGTCGCGCTGAGCAGCCTCGTACTTCCACTTGCCGTAGTCGAGGATCCGGCACACCGGGGGGTCGGCGAGCGGCGCCACTTCCACGAGGTCCATGTCCAGCTCGCGAGCCAGATAGAGAGCCTCGGGAAGAGGTTTGATGCCGAGCTGGCGCCCATCGGGGTCGACCAAGCGCACCTCGCGCGCCCGGATGCGGTCGTTGATCCTGAGGTCGGTCCCCTCCGGTCCGGCGATGCGACATCACTCCTTCCCGCCGCTTCCCGGACGGCGAGCTCAGTGGTCCCAGGTTGCGGGGAACGCGAAGAAGGCGGACGTTGGGAAACGCCCGCCCCTGGCGGTCGACCGACCCGACGCACCAAACTCCCTGCGGAGACTTCTGGCTCCTCGCGGAACCCGCCTGGTGGCCGGGTGGGGGCCCGGCAGGCCCCGCTTCCCTTCTTCGAATGTGGACCTAGGGTAGCAGCATGAGCACCATCTGGACGCCGTCGGGCGAACGACCGGTACGCCGCGAGCCAGACCCCCAGCCCGCCGCTCCCGCGGAAGGGGCCGGGCTGCCGGGGGCAGGCGGCGACCGCCAGCCCACCGAGGAGGAACTGGCGGCCCACTTTGCCGAGGTCCAGCGCCAGCTCCTGGGGACGCCGGCCTCGGTCGTGATCGCCAATCACGTCATCGGCCTGTTCCAACTGGCCGTCCTTCACCTCGAGCAGCCCCAGCCCCGGCTGACCGAGGCCAAGTTGGCCATCGACGCCATGGGCGCGGTCGTCGAGACCCTTGGGCCCCGCCTGGGCGAGGAGGAGGCCCCCATGCGCGAGGCCCTGGCCCAACTACGCCTGGCCTACGTGCAGCGACAGCCGGTACCCCCGGAGCCGCCGGTAAGCTGACCACATGCGACGAGCCGGGCCCCTGACCGCGATGGCCCTGCTCGCCGTCCTGGTGCTCGCGGCGTGCGGCGATGGAGGCTCTTCTGGCGCCCCCTCGGGGGCAGGCGTCTCCTCGGGCGCCCTCGACGCCCGGGTCGAGCGTTTCACGGTCAACAGCGCCAACCACGTCAACGGCCAGGTCAACTACGCCCAGACCCCGCCCGTCGGGGGCGACCACAACGCCGCCTGGCTCAACTGCGGTTACTACCCCCAGGCCGTGATCGTAGAGATGGCTGTGCACTCCATGGAGCACGGCGCCGTCTGGGTCACCTACCGGCCCAGCCTGCCCTCGGACCAGGTCGACATCCTGCGAGCCTTCGCCCGCTCCAACCGTTACGTGCTCGTCTCGCCCTGGGCCGACGACACCCTGCCCGCCCCCGTGGTGGCCTCGGCCTGGGGCCTGCAGGTCCAGGCGGGTACGGCCGAGGACCCGGTGGTGGCCGCCTTCGTGGAGACCTACGCCAACGGCCCCCAGACCCCCGAGCCCGGCGCCCCCTGCTCGGGCGGGGTCGGCTCCCCCTCCTGATGGTCGCCCCGGCGGCGCCACCTCCGGGCGCGGCCGGCACCGGTGGGCCTCGGGACGCTCCCGGCCCGCCCCCCTCCTCCCCGCCCGACGGCCGGCCACGGCGTGCGCCCCTGGTGGTGGCGGCTGTGGTGGCCGTGGCCGCCCTGGCCGCCGCCGGCTACTTCTTCGGGACCGACGCACCGGGGCCGGCCCGCTCGGCCGGAGGGGTTGCCCCCGACATCGTGCTGCCCGACCTGCGCAGCGACCGGACCGTGACCCTGGCCGAGCTCCGGGGCAAGCCCGTGGTGCTCAACTTCTTCGCATCGTGGTGCGTCCCATGCCGCAAGGAGCTCCCCGCTTTCCAGGCGGCGTCGGTCCGCCTGGGCGGCCAGGTGGCGTTCCTGGGCATCGACCACCAGGACGACCGTGAGGGCGGGCTGCGCCTGCTGTCCGAGACGGGCGTGACCTACCCGACGGGCTACGACCCCGACGGGAAGGTGGCCACCTCCTACGACCTGTTCGGCATGCCCACGACCGTCTTCATATCGGCCGACGGCCGCATCCTCGACAAACACACGGGCGAGCTGACCGAGAGCCAGCTCCTGGCCACCGTGGCCCGGCTGTTCGAGATCGAGCCGTGAGCACCTGCCAGACGGTCTTCCTGGCGGCTGTGCTCCTGGTGGTGGCCACCGTCTTCGCCGTCCTCACCGTGGAGGTCTTCGGCCGAGGGTGAGCGGGCACGGACGCGCGGCCCGAGGGAGAATGGGGCCCGTGCAAGAGGTGTCCACGGTTCTCGACGAGGCCAGGTCCGCCTACCGCCGGCGGGACTGGGCCCTGGCCCGGGACCGCTTCGGGGCGGCCGCGGCCGAGGGGCCCTTGGGCGCCCAGGACGCCTACCAGCTGGCCTCGTGCCACTGGTGGCTGGGCGAGCTCGACCAGGCCTTGCCCGCCCTGGCCGCGGCCTACCGCCTCTTCCTCGACGCCGGCCTGGACCGCACGGCCGCCCTCGTCGCCCTGGAGGCGGGCTACACCCACGCCCTGCGGGGGGATGGCGCCCAGGCCTCGGGGTGGACGGCCCGGGCCGCCCGCCACCTCGACAACGAGACCGACTGCGGGGAGAAGGCCTACCTCGACTACCTCGCCCTGGAGGACGCCCTGGGCCAGCGCGACCTCGACCGCGCCCTGGAGCTGGCCCTCCATCTCGTGGCCACCGGCAAGCGCTTCGGGGACCCCAACTTGGTGGCCCTGGGCGTGCTCGGCCAGGGCGAGGTGATGGTCCGCCGGGGGGAGGTGGCCCGGGGGCTGTCGCTGCTCGACGAGGCCATGGTGGCCGCCGTGTCCGACGACCTGGACCCGGGCTGGGCCGGCAACATCTACTGCCACCTCATGCAAGCGTGCGACGACCTCTACGACTGGGGCCGGGCCGCGGAGTGGACGGCGGCCACCGCCCGCTGGTGTGAGGCCATGCCCGGTGCCGGGCCCTTCATGGGGATCTGCCGCGTGCACCGGGCCCGGGTCCAGGGCGTGCGGGGTGAGTGGGACCAGGCCGAGGCCGCGCTGGCCCTGGTGTGCCAGGAGCTGGCCCACTTCCTGCCGGCCATGGTGGCCGAGGCCCACTACTGCCTCGGTGACCTCCGGCGCCAGCGGGGCGACCTGGAGGGGGCGGCAGCGTCCTATGCCCAGGCCCACAGCCTGGGCCGGGACCCCTGCCCCGGGTTGGCCCTGCTGTGGCTGGCCCAGGGGCGGACCGGGGCGGCCCGGGCCTCGCTGCGCCGGGCCCTCGACGGCGCTGGCACCGACACCCTGTCTCGTGCCCGCCTCCTGCCGGCGGCCGTGGAGGTCGCCCTGGCTGCCTCCGACGTGGAGATGGCCCGCTCGGCGGCCGACGAGCTGGCGGCCGCGGCCCGCCTCTACGGCACGACCGGGCTTCGAGCCGAGGCGGCTACCGCCACCGGGGCGGTGCTGCTCGACCAGGGTGACGCCGCGGCTGCGCTGGTCTCGCTGGGCGAAGCACTGCGGGGTTGGATCGAGCTCGGCGCGGGCGGCCAGACGGCCCGGCTGCGCCTCTTGCTGGCCCGGGCCCACGAGGCGCTGGGCGAGGCCGAGGCTGGCGAGCTCGAGGCCCGGGCCGCCCGGGCCGAGCTCGAACGCCTGGGGGTGGCCCCGCCCCGGTCCCGCCCCGGGCCCCGGGCCGACGGCCTCTCGCCCCGGGAGGCCGAGATCCTGGACCTGGTGGCCGATGGGCTCACCAACCAGGACATCGCCCAGCACCTGGTGCTCAGCATCCGTACCGTCGAGCGCCACCTGGCCACGGTGTACCGCAAGCTGGGCCTGGAGGGCCGCAGCGCCCGCGCCGCGGCCGTGCGCCATGCCCTCTCGGGCAACCCCGCCGAGCCCCGCTGAGGGCGCCAACCGCCGGGGCCGGCCGCCGGTCCTACGTAGTGGGCCCTTCCCGAATGCGTAGTCGGTTGCGTGCTGGCACCGATGCCCGCGCCGGGGCCTCGGCCGTACCTTGCCTACGAGCCGCTGCTCGCCGGTAGCCGAGGCCTCCGGCGGGCAGCGGACCTGGAAAGGTCAACCGAGAGCAGGAGGCCAGATGCCCCACGACGAGACTACGACCGGGCCCCTCGGCCAGGCCCACCGCCGGCCCGGCGAGCGCGAGCACGCAGTGGCCGTGATCGTGGCCGCCTTCGCGGCCGACCCGCTGATGCGCTGGGCCCTGCCCCAGCCCGCCACCTACCTGTCGGCCTTCTCCGAGCTGGCCGACATGCTGGCCGGCACGGCGTTCGGCTCCGGGACGGCTGATCTGGCCGGGGCAGCCGTCGCCCTGTGGTTCCCTCCCGGCCAGGACCTCGACGGTGAGGCCGTCGGTGGACTGCTGGCCCGGGCGGTCGACGATGACCGGCTGCCCCACGTGTTCGAGCTACTCGGCCGGATGAGCGAGCACCACCCCCAGGAGGAGGTGTGGTACCTGCCCCTGCTGGGTGTCGACCCGTTCCACCAGGGCCGCGGGCTGGGCTCGGCCGTACTCGCCCAGGGCCTGGCCCGGGCCGACGCCGACCACCGGCCGGCCTACCTGGAGGCCAGCTCACCCCGCAACCGGGCCCTGTACGAACGCCACGGCTTCACCGTCGTGAGCGAGATCCAGGTCGGGACCTCCCCGCCCCTGTGGCCCATGGTCCGCCCCGCCCGCTGAGAGCTTCACAACTCACCAAAGGAGAGACGATCTCATGACGACCACCCCCCAGACGGCGACCCCCGAGACGGTGACCCCGGCCCACGCCTACCAGGCGTACTTCGGGCCGGCCATCTTCGAACCGCTGAGCGAGCTGGTGGTCGGCTGCGCCGCCCCCGCGCCGGGCGACCGGGTGCTCGACATCGCCTGCGGAACGGGCATCCTCACCCGCCGCCTGGCCGCCCTGGCCGGGCCCACGGGCCGGGTGCAGGGCGTCGACATCAACCCCGCCATGGTGGCTGTGGCCCGGTCCATCGCCCTGCCCCCGGGAGCCCCTGTCGACTACTCCCAAGGCAACGGCACCGCCCTCGACGTCCCGGGCTCGTCGTTCGAGGCCGCCTACTGCCAGCAGGGGCTCCAGTTCTTCCCCGACCGAGCCGCGGGAGTGGCCGAGATGCGCCGGGCGGTGGTGCCCGGCGGGCGGGCCGTCGTGGCCGTGTGGAAGGGCCCCGAGCACCACCCGTTGTACGAGGCCATGGCCGACGCCGAGTGGCCCCACCTGGCCGAGGCCGGCCTCGACGTGACCCGCGACGACCTGGTCGCCCCGTTCTCGCTGGGTGACCCCGACGAACTGCGGGCTCTCCTGGCCGACGCCGGGTTCTCGCGCGTCGAGGTCCATGAGCGCTCCGTCGAGGCCCGCTTCGCGGACGCCGACAACTTCATCGAGCGCATGGAGTTCGCCTACGCGGCCGTGATCCCCCGCTTCGCCGAGGACCCCGCCGCCTTCCAGGCCTACCTCGACGCCATCTCCGGCCAGACGAGGGCACTCGTGGCCGAGCACCGCCAGGGCGACCACGTGGTCGTGCCCATGCACACCCACATCGCGGTGGCCCAGGGCTAGGCGCCAGCACGCGGTGTTCTCTCGGTAGCTTTGCGTCCGCTGAGCGGCGACAAAGCTACCGAGACTGCACGGGCCCCGCCGGTACCGGGGCAGCGGCCGTCCTGAGCCGGCCCACGGCCCGTACCAGGGCCGAGACCACCAGCACGGTGGCCCCCAGGGAGATCGACACGCCCCAGTCCCGCAACGACAGGGGGACGGTTGAGAAGACCTCTCCGCCGAAGGTGATGATCAGGAACTGGAGGGCGACGATTACCGCGACCACCCACAGGAAGGTGTAGCTGCGGTGCAGGCCCGTGAAGGGGCTCCGGTTGAAACGGGTCGAGCGAGAGTTGAACTCGTTCCAGATGTGCAACCAGACGAAGGTGTTGAACAGGAAGGTGGCCCGGTAGTCCGAGTCGGTCGTGTCGGTGAACACGTCGGTGGTCAGGACGACGATCAGCAGGACGAACATGTACAGGCCGATGGCCAGGACGTTCGTCCACATGGTCCGGGAGATGAGCGGCTCCTCCCGACCGTGGGGGGGCTGGTCGAACAGCTCGTCGGTGGGTGGCTCGAGGGCCAGGGCCAGGGCGGCCAGCGAGTCCATGATCAGGTTCACCCACAGGAGCTGGACGGCGGTGAGGGGCGTGCCGTAGCCGGCCAGGGCGGCGGTGAAGGCCGTGGCCAAGGCCACCACGTTCACGGTCAGCTGGAACTGGAGGAACTTGCGGAGGTTCTCGAACACCGATCGTCCCCACCGGATGGCCCGCACGATCGAAGCGAAGTTGTCGTCCACGATGACGATGTCGGAGGCCTCGCGGGCCACCTTCGAGCCCGAGCCCATGGAGAAGCCGACGTCGGCCGTGACCAGGGCGGGGGCGTCGTTCACCCCGTCACCGGTGACCGCCACCACGTCTCCCTCGCCCTTGAGCAGCTCCACCAGGCGCTTCTTGTCGTCGGGCAGGGCCCGGGAGAGCACCTTGAGGCGACCGATGTCGGCCCGGACCTCGTCGTCGGACATCCCCCGGAAGGCCGGGCCTTCGAGCGCGAGGTCGCCGGGGACCATGATGTGGGCCTGGCGGGCGATCTCTTTGGCGGTGTCGACGATGTCGCCCGTGATCATCATCACCCGCACCCCCGCCCGCCGGCACAGCTCCACGGCGGCCGGCGCCTCGGGCCGGAGCGGGTCGGCGATCACGAACACCCCGGTGAACGTCAGGCCCTCGTCGAGGTGATCCTGATCGGTGCCGGCCGCCACCCGGCCCTCGGCGAAACCCAGGGTCCGGTTGCCGCGGCCCGCGCTCTGGTGCAGCGACTCCATCACGGCCCCCGCCCGAGCCTCGTCGAGGTCCACCGGCCCGGCTTCGGTGGCGATCGTCGTGCAGTGCGAGAGCACGACCTCAGGAGCGCCCTTCATGTGCACCTGCCACGTGCCGTCGCCGCTGTCGGTGACGGTGAGCATGTGCTTGCGGGTCGAGTTGAACTCCCGCCTGACGGCCACCGCCGCGCTGTCACGCTCCCGGCGGTAGTCGAAGCCCTGGGCCGCCAGCCACTTGAGCAGAGCGCCCTCGGTGGAGTTGCCGGCCACGACCACCTCGCCGTCGCGCTCGACCAGGTCGGCGGTGGAGTTGACGGCGATGCTGCGGGCCAGCGAGGAGAACAGCGGGCCCTGAGCCTCGTCGCGGCCCACCACGGCCAGGACCTCCGGCCCCCAGAGCTGGCCCCCGACCTCGGCCGACTGCAGGTTCATGGTGCCGGCGGTGAGCGTGCCCGTCTTGTCGGAGCAGACGATGGTGGCCGCGCCCATGGTCTCGCACGCCGCCAGCTCCCTGACCAGGGCCTTGTCCTGGGCCATCTTGCGCGTCGTGTAAGCCAGCGACAGGGTCACGGCCAGGGGAAGGCCCTCGGGCACGGCCACCACCACGATGGTCACGGCGATGATCAGGGCGTCGAGGATGAACTCCGCGAAGTCGGCCGTCAGCCCGAAGGGCGGTGCCTCGCCCCGGGCCACGGCCGAGAGCACGAGGGCACTGAAGGTGAGCACGGCCGCCACCGCCCCCACCTTGCCGATCCGGCTGGCCAGGGCGTCCAGCCGCTCCTGGAGCGGGGTCGTCTTGTCGCGGGCGCCGGTGGCCAGCCGAGCCTGGCCGAACACGGTGGCGTCACCCACCTCGGTGACCACCGCCCGGCCACTTCCGTCGAGCACGCGCGAGCTGGAGAAGAGCTCGTCGCCCACGGTCTTGGTCGTGTCCGGCTCACCGGTGATGGCCGCCTCGTTGACTAGGAGCTCGGCGCCCTTCACGTAGCGGGCGTCGGCCGGCAACACGTCCCCGGTGTTGACCTCGAACACGTCGCCGTGGACGAGCTCCTCGGAGTCGACCTCTTGGACCCGACCGTCCCGTACCACCTTCACCGCCGTCTTGCGGGAGACGGCGTCGAGGGCCGTGTAGTCCCGCAGGGCCCGCACCTGGTTGTACGTGCCGACGGAGGTGACCATGAGTACGGCCACGCTGATGGCGATCCCGTCGATCCAGTGCCCCGTGAAGGCCCCCAGCACCAGGGAGAACCCGGCGCACACCAGGAGGATCTTCAGCATGGGGTCGCCGAAGGCCTCCGAGAACAACTGCCAGCCCGACTTGGTCGGCAGGGGGCTGAAGGCATTGGTGCCGGCGGCCCGGCGGCGGGCCACCTCGGCGGCCGTGAGGCCGTGGATTACGTCGACATCGTCCAAGGCCTGGGCGGAGGCGTCGCCGGTGGCGAGCTGTTCTGTCACGGGGGGCTTGCTCCTTGGAGGCCCGCTCGGGGTGTGCTCCGGTTACGCACGGGAAGACGGGGTGCAGAGACGTTAGGGCTCGGCTACGGGCTGCGAGAGTACCGCCCCCCGGACGCGCACCGGCCGCGCCGGCGGTGGTGCCGGCGCGGCCTGTGCGAGGGAGCGCCTGCTAGGAGACCTCGGCGGGCGCCTTGGTCGATGCCTTGGCCTTCGACCTGGCCCTCGGCGAGGGCCCGCTCTGGCCCCTGGCCAGGAACGAGACCAGCAGCAGTACCAGGCCCACAGCCACCAGCCCCACGACCCCGGCGATGATCGCCTTGGCCGCCTTCGACATGCCCCCGCCGAGGGCCGCGAACTGGACGTTGGCCACGTAGATGTCCTGCAGGCCGCCGCCGAGGTTGGTGTTGTCGCCCACGCTGACATCGGTGTGGCGGGTGTCGTCCCATCCGATGATGGCGTGCTCGTTGGCCGAGGCCAGGCTCGGAGGCGTGGTCATGTCGTAGTTGATGGCCCACACCCCGATGCGCCGGTCGACCGAGCGGTCGGTGATGCGCTGGTTGGCCGACCACGTCTGGCCGTTGTCCTCGGAGTAGGTGTACATGATGTCGTTGGAGCGGATGCCCGGGTCGAACCGGGTGTCGTAGAAGGCCACGTCGATCCGGCCGTTGGGGGCCACCTTCAGGTTCGGGTAGTACTGCCCGTGGTAGTCCTCGGGCCGGTCGTCGGTGAGGTTGCGGGGCGTCTCCCACGTCTCTCCGCCGTCGGTGGAGCGGATGTAGTACACGTCGTGGGCCCCGAGCACCTCAGGGCGCTCCCGGTACTCCCACACGCCGTGGAGCGTGCCCGCCGGGCCGCCGCCCGGAGTCCAGGCCAGGTGGGCGAACGTGTTGTTGGCATAGGAGAAGGGCTGGGCCTGGCTGGTAGTCCACGTCGCCCCCCGGTCGGTCGACTTCGACAGGAACAGGCCCACGGGCGGCCCGGGGTTGATGTTCGCCGTGTTCGAAGGCCAGATCGCATAGGCCGTCCCATCGTCGGCCACGGTCACGACCGGCTGGAACCCGCCGAAGTTGACGGCCTGGTTGGGCTCGGCCGCCCGGGAGCCGGCCGGGGCCGTGTTGGGCGGGGTGCTCGCCCCGGGGATAGTCGTGCGGGCCGTGAGGCCCCGGGTGCGCACGCTCTCGTCGCTGAAGATCGTGACGGGCAGGTGCACGGGCTCGGCCCAGGTGGCGCCCGCGTCGGTCGAGACCATGACGGTCGAGATGGCGGGGGCCGCGTTGGGGTTGCTGAACCCCGTGAGGCGGGTCGTGAAACCCACGTAGACGATGTCCTGCGAGCCGCTGCGGGTGTCCACGGCCAGCGAGCCGATCGGGCGCTGGAACTCCTGTTCCTCGCCCTGCTTACCCCGGTTGTTGCGGGCGATGACCGTCTCCCAGCTGTCGCCGAAGTCGGTCGACTTGGCCACGATGATGCTGGAGTTGCCGCGCGTACCTGCGTCGGATTCGTCCCAGCCCGGGAAGGCGTAGTAGATGGTGCCGTTGCGCCCGAAGGCGATCTGGCCCTGGAAGGCCCCGCGGTTGTTGGTGGTGCAGAACGGGAAGGACTCGGGCGCCGGCTGGGCCTCGGGCTTCGTCCACGTCTGGCCGCCGTCGCTGGAGCGCATGAACCCGCACGACTTCGTGCGTAGCTCGTTGAACCCGGCCGCCACCCGCTTGGGGTTGGACGGGTCGATGGCCAGGGCGGGGGCCTGGTAGAGCCGGCCCGGGTTGAGGTCGTCCTTGGTCATCTGTACCGGCTGGGTGATCCCCATGGGCTCGGCGCTCAGGGCCGTCCCCTGGGCCAGTACGGTCATCGCTGCGGCCAGCATGACCAGCCGGCGGCCTGTCGAACCTCTCACTTGTTCCCCCCGTTTGCCTTGTGGCGGATTGTCCCAGCCGACCCCTCGCCCCGTCGGCGACCAATTGTCCACCGCCCCACCGCGGGTCTCAATAGATGTTCAACCCACCTATATGCGCTCAGGTCGCGATTCGAGCAGGGCCGCTTCCCACCGTCCTCCGTGGCCCGGGACGACCGAGTAAGCGACGGCCCGGCCGACCTCTATGGTCCGCGACCCGTCGGCGATGGCCGTGCAGTGGAAGAACAGCGTGCGCCCGTCGTCGCCCCTGACGGTGCCGTAGCCGGCGTGCTCGTCGAAGGTGGCCACCGTCCCGGTAGCCCGGATGTCGGCCACCGTCAGTGGACGATCTTGGCGATGGCCAACTCGACGATGTCACTGGCCCCAGCGTCTTTGAGAGCGGGGATCAGGGTGTTGATGGCCGACTTGGCCACCACCGTCTCCACCGCGTAGGCGTCCCCGCCGAAGAGCTTCGACACCGTGGGCGAGCGCAGCGCGGGCAGGATGCCGATGACCCTGTCGAGGTCGCCCTCGGCCACGTTGAGCTTCACCAGCACCCGGCCCCGGGCCTCGAGGGTGCCCTGCAGCAGGGTGTGGACCTGGGTCATGGCGTGGCGCTTTTCGGGGTCCTCGCAGGCCGCCGGGTTGGCGATCAGCTCGGTGAAGCTGACCAGGAGGGTGTCGATGATGCGCAGGCCGGCGGTCCGCAGGGCCCGGCCCGTCTCGGTCAGCTCGACCACGGCGTCCACGATGTCGGGCACCTTGGCCTCGGTGGCGCCGTACGACAGCCGCACGTCGGCCTCGATGCCCAGCTTCTCGAAGTAGCGGCGGGTGATCTCGGGGTACTCGGTGGAGATCCGCACCCCCGGGGCCAGGTCGGAAGCCCTCTCGACGGGCGACTCGTCGAGCACGGCCAGCACGATCTGCACGGGCCGGGCCGTGGCCTTCGAGTAGTGGAGCTGGCCCAGCGAGACGACCTCGGAGCCGGTCTCCTCGATCCAGTCGCGGCCGGTGATGCCGATGTCGAACAGGCCTTCGGCCACGTAGCGGGGGATCTCCTGGGGCCGCAGCACACGCACGTCGGCGATCCGCGGGTCGGCCACCGACCCCCGGTAGTCGACCGAGGACGACCGGGTCACGGCCAGGTCGGCAGCCTCGAACAGGTCCATGGTGGCCTTCTCCAGGGAGCCTTTGGGCAGGACGAGCTTGAGCATCTGAAGGGTGCCTCTTTCGGGTCAGGATCGGGGGGAAGGGAGCCGGCGCAGCAGGTCGGCCATCTCCACCGCGGCGGCCGCGGCCTCGGCCCCTTTGTTGCCGTGGGCCCCGCCCGCCCGGGCCTGGGCCGCTTCGATCGTCGTGGTCGTCAGCACGCCGAACACCACGGGCACACCGGTGTCGAGCTGGGCCCGCTGGAGCCCGGCCGCGCACTGGGTGGCCACGTGGGTGTAGTGGTCGGTCTCGCCCATGACGACCGCTCCCACGCACACCACGGCGTCGACGGTCCCCGACTCCGCCAGGCGCTGGGCGGCCAGGGGGAGCTCGAAGGCCCCCGGGACCCACAGCTCGCTCACGTCCCCGGGCGCCACCCCCAGGCGCTCGAGCTCGGCGCCCGCCCCGGCCGCCAGCCGCCCGGAGATGTCCTCGTTGAACCGGCTGGCCACGACGGCCACCCGCAGGCCTCGGCCCGTGCCCGGCCCCGGGCCGGGGGGGGCCGCCCCGGTCGTCACTCCAGGCCCTCGAGCAGGTGGCCGAGGCGGTCCTGCTTGGTGCGCAGGTAGCGGATGTTCTCGGCGTTGGGCGTGGTCAGCAGCGGCACCCGCTCGACGATCTCCAGCCCGAAGCCGTCGAGGCCGGCCCGCTTGGCCGGGTTGTTGGTGAGAAGGCGCATGGTCGTGATGCCGAGGTCCACGAGGATCTGGGCGCCGGTGCCGTACTTGCGGCTGTCGACGGGCTGGCCCAGGGCCAGGTTGGCCTCGACGGTGTCGGCCCCCTCGTCCTGGAGGGTGTAGGCCTGGAACTTGTGGGCCAGGCCGATACCCCGGCCCTCGTGGCCCCGCAGGTAGAGCACGACGCCCAGGCCCTCGACCGCGATGCGCTCGAAGGCCCCCCGCAACTGCTGGCCGCAGTCGCAGCGCATCGAGCCCAGGGCGTCGCCCGTCAGGCACTCGGAGTGGACCCGCACGAGCACGTTGGGCTGGCCCTGGACGGCCCCCTTGACCATGGCCACGTGCTGGTCGCCGTCGAGGGCCGACTCGTACACGTAGGCCGTGAAGTCGCCCCACTCGGTGGGCACCCGGGCGGTGGCCACCCGGGTGACGAGCTGCTCGCGCTGGCGCCGGTAGCGGATCAGGTCGGCGATGCTCATGAGGGGCAGGCCGTGGCGGGCTGCGAAGCGCTGGAGCTCGGGCAGCCGGGCCATAGTGGTCTTGTCCTCGCTTACCACCTCGCACAGCACGCCCGCGGGGTAGAGGCCGGCCAGGCGGGCGAGGTCGACGGCCGCCTCGGTGTGGCCCGCCCGGTTGAGCACGCCGCCCTCGCGGTAGCGCAGGGGGTACATGTGCCCGGGCCGGGCCAGGTCGGTGGGGTGGGTGCCCGGGGCGATCAGGGCGGCGATGGTGGCCGCCCGGTCGGTGGCCGAGATCCCCGTGGTGGTGCCCTGGCGGGCGTCGACCGAGACCGTGAAGGCCGTTCGGTTGGGGTCGGTGTTGTCGGCCACCATCGGAGGAAGCTCAAGCTCGTCGAGCCGCTCCCCGGTCATGGGCATGCAGATGACCCCCGAGGTGTGGTTGAGAAAGAAGGCGATCTTGTCGGAGGTGGCGAACTCGGCGGCCATGATCAGGTCGCCCTCGTTCTCGCGGTTGGCGTCGTCGACCACGACGACGATCTCGCCCCGGCCGAAGGCGGCGATCGTCTCGTCGACGTTGGAAAAGGCCATGGCGCTCATTCTCCCAGCAGTCGGGCGACGTACTTGGCGATTATGTCGAGCTCGACGTTGACCCGGTCCCCGGCCCGGCGGGAGCCGAGGGTGGTGACGGCTGCCGTGTGGGGCACGACGGCCACGTCGAACCAGTCCTCGCCCACCTCGACGACCGTCAGGCTCACCCCGTCGACGGTCACCGACCCCTTGGGGGCCAGGTAGCGAAGGTGCTGGGGGCCGTCGATACGAGCCCGGAAGTCGGGTGCGGGCCGCACAACGGTCCCCACCGTGTCGACGTGCCCCTGGACGAGGTGGCCGTCGAGGCGGTCCGACAGGCGCAGGGGCCGTTCGAGGTTGACGGGGTCGCCGGGGACGAGCGCCCCGAGGTTGGTGCGGCTCAGGGTCTCGTCGACCACGTCGGCGGCCCACGTCCCCTCCCCCATGGCCACGACTGTGAGGCACGCCCCGTTCACCGCTATCGAACCGCCCAGGCCGGTCCCCTGGGTGACGAGCTCGGCCGCGAACGTGAACCGGCTGGCCTCGCTCCCGACGAACCGCCCCAGCTCCTCCACGATCCCGGTGAACACCGCCTCAGGCCTCCGTGGCCGGCTCGAGGTCGACCCGCACGTCGGGGCCCAGGCGGGTGACGGCGGTGATGCGCCCCCGGAAGGCGGTGTCCATGGTGGGGGCACCCGCGCCGGCCAGCACGGGCCGGCCGTCCTCACCGCCCATGAGGGCGGGCGCCAGGTAGAACACGTAACGGTCGACGAGCCCGGCCCGGTGGAACTGGCCGGCCACGGTCGGGCCCCCCTCTACGAGGACCTGCACCACGCCTCGGCGTCCCAGTTCGTCGAGCACGCCGCCCAGGTCCCCCGAGAGCTGCAGGGCAGGGTGGGCGCGGGCGTCGTCTGGGGCGTGGCCCAGGACGACCCGCAAGGGCTGGCGGGGCGCCTCGACATCGCGGGCCGTGAGGCGGGGGTCGTCGGCCCGCACGGTGCCGGCTCCCACCAGCACGGCGTCGCTCTCGGCCCGCAGGCGGTGGGCGTCGGCCCGGGCCTCCTCACCGGTTATCCAGCGCGACGAGCCGTCGGGCGCCGCGGTACGGCCGTCGAGGGTGGCGGCCAGCTTGAGGACCACCCAGGGCCGGCCCGTCGTCCGGTGCTTGAGATAGGGGGCCAGCTGAGCGCGCGCCTCGGCGGCCCGCAGGCCGGTCTCGACCTCGACCCCGGCGGCCCGCAAACGGGCCAGGCCCCGGCCGGCCACCCGCGGGTCCGGGTCCTCCACGGCCACCACCACCCGGCTCACCCCGGCGGCCACGATGGCGTCCGTGCAGGGCGGGGTGCGGCCCGTGTGCGAGCACGGTTCGAGGGTGCACACCAGGGTCGACCCCCGGGCCGCGGGGCCGGCGGCCCGTAGGGCCACGACCTCGGCGTGGTCGCCTCCGGGGGGACGGGTCGCCCCCTCGAAGCCCCCGGGTAGGACCACCGCACCCACCCACGGGTTGGGCGAGGTGGTCAGCCGGACGCTCGCGGCCAGCTCTAGGGCCCGGTCCATGGCCGCCTCGGTGGATGTCACCGGGGGTGTTCGGTGGGCTCGCCGGCCAGGAGGGCGAGGGCGTGAGGCAGCACGTCGAGCACGGCCTCCAGGGACTCCACCGCCCCAGCCGCCGAACCGGGCGTGTTGAGCACCAGGCAACGGCCCAAGGTGCCGGCCACGCCGCGCGACAGCCGGCCCTTGGCCGGGTCGGCGGCCCGCATGGCCTCGGCCAGGCCCGGGGCCTCGCGTTCGAGCACCCTCCGGGTCCCCTCGGGGGTCAGGTCGCGGGGCCCGAACCCCGTGCCCCCGGTCGTGACGATCAGCCCGGCCCAGCCCCAGGCCAGCTCGGTCAGGGCACCGGCCACCCGCTCGTCGCCGTCGGCCACCACCCAGCGGTCGGCGACGTCCCAGCCGGCCGCCCCCAGGCAGTCGGCCAGTGCCGCCCCCGACAGGTCCCGGCGGGTGCCGGCCACCACCCCGTCGGACACCGTGAGCACCTTGGCCCGCAGCCGCCCCGCCCCGGCCGGGCCGCTCATGTCCCGAGCCTTTCGCCCGGCCCCAGGCGCGCCCCCCGGGCCCAGTCGCCCGCGGCCTGGGGGTTGCGGCCCTCGGGTTGAACCTCGACCAGGACGAGCCCGCCGTCCCCGGTGCCGACGGTGACGGTGGGGGCCGACGGCCCGGGCCCGACCTCGCCGGGGCCGAGGGCGTAGACCGGCCCGGCGGGGGCGGGTGTCGCTCGCAGCACCTTCAGGCGCCGGCCCCGCACGGTCGTCCACGCCTGGCCCACCCGCACCACCCGGTGGAGGTGGGCGGCCGGGCGCTCCCAGTCGAGGCGATGGTCGTCGGGCCCGAGCTTGGCCGCGTACGTGGGCTCGCCTTCCTGGGGCCGGGGCCGGCCCAGGCCCTCGCCCAGCAGGCCCACGAGCAGCTCCGTCCCGAGCACGGCCAGCTGGGCCCGCAGCTCGGGGGCCGTGGACTCGGGGCCGATGGACACCTCCCGGCAGGCGTACACCGGGCCGGTGTCGAGCCCTTCCTCGAGGCCCATGATGCAAACCCCGGTGCGCTCGTCGCCGGCCAACAGGGCGCGTTCCACGGGGGCCGCCCCCCGCCAGCGGGGCAGCAGCGAGAAGTGGACGTTGACCATGGGCAGGGCGGCCAACACGTGGGGCCGGACCAGGCGTCCGAAGGCGACCACCACGCCGAGGTCGGCGCCGGCGTCGAGCACGTCGTCCACCCGCTCGGTGACGACCAGCCCCAGCTCGGTGGCCACCTGCTTGACGGGGCTGGGCACCAGGGCGCCGCCCCTCCCCCGGCGCCGGTCGGGCTGGGTCACGACCACGGCCACGTCATGGCCGTGTTCGACCAGGGCCCGCAGGGTGACCCCGGCCTCGACGGGCGTGCCCAGGAAGGCGATCCTCAGCCCCGCTCGCTCTCCAGCGAGAGCCCCAGGCTGCGGTTGCGGAGGGTGCGAAGGGCTTGCTTCTTCTCGCCCCGGGAGAGCCTCTCCAGGAGCAGCACACCGTCGAGGTGGTCGGTCTCGTGCAGGAACACGCGTGCCAGCAGGTCCTCGGCGTCGACGGACAGTTCGTTGCCGTCGAGGTCGAGCCCGGTTAGGTGCACCGCCGCGGGCCGCACGATGGGCCACGACAGACCGGGCACCGACAAACAGCCCTCCTCGTACTCCCACTCGCCGGACCGTTCGGTGATGCGGGGGTTCACCACCGTGAACGGCCCGTCGCCGATGTCGTAGACGAAGATGCGCTTCTGGACCCCGATCTGAGGGGCGGCCAGGCCCACGCCCGGGGCCTCGTACATGGTCACGATCATGTCCTCGGCCAGCCGGACGAGGTCGCCGTCGATGTCGGTGACCTCCTTGGTGGGTACGCCCAGGACGGGGTCGCCGAAGACACGTATGTCATAGGGGGCCATCGGGCGGCCAGGGTACTCCCGCCCCTGGCCCCGGCGGGCGGGTCAGCCCGGCCGGGGTTCCCCCATCTCGTGGCGGACGCCGCCGCCCGGCACGGCCGTGACCCGCGACGGCCCGCAGTCGCCGTCGCCCAGGTGGTCGTGGGACCGGGCCGGGGACACGATGCCGTCGGCCACGGGCGGGGAGAACACGACCGACGAGTACGGCAGGTCCGAGCAGCGGGCCCGCGGGCCGCCGTAGTACTCGGTCCACATGACCGACCACCGCCCGAGCCCGCCCCAGGCCGCCGGAGCCCGGATGCGGCCCATCTCCTGGTCGTCGACCGACGCCGACCACACCCTCTCGCCGGTGCGGTCACCGGTGCCATCGCCGGTGCCATCGCCGGTGCCCTCGCCGGCCACCTCGAGGGCGAGGCGGTAGGGCCGGCCCGGCTCCCACAGCAGGGGGATGCGACAGCTCCAGCCCACACCCTCGCCCCCGAAGCGGACGACGCCCGGCCCCTCGGCCCCGATCGTGTCCCAGAACGAGAAGATGGCCATCTTGCCGAGGCTGCCGTCAGCCCGGTTGCCGTGGGTCTGCAGGCCGAGGTAACCACCCTCGCCCGCTTCGGTGCGGAACTGGTGGGCCCAGAAGTAGGTCGTCCCCGGTCCCGGGTCGACCTCGATGGTCAGGGAGTGTTCCAAGCGGGAGTACCCCTCCCCCGGCCAGTGCCAGTCGCTGTAGGTGCCTCTCGGCCGTAACGTCCGGCGCCTGAACATGGCCGCATTCTGACCGCCCGCGCGCCACCCGTGGGTCAGGCCCGGAGGGGGTCGACCTCGACCCGGGTACGGGCTGGGGGCCGGGGGGTGGCCGCCAGGGCGTCGCACAGGGTTCGATGGTCGGGGGCGCGGACGAGCCAGCGGTCGTGGGACGGGCCCATGACCTCCAGGTCGAGACGGGCGGACAGGACGGCCGCCAGCTCGGGGGCGCCGGGGCCGGACAGGCGGGCCACGGCCGTCTCGGGGGGAAGGCTCAGGGCGGCCCGGCGGGCGGCTTCCACCACCGCCAGGCGGCCCGGGTCGCCGTGGAGGGCAGCGTCGAGGGCCTCGTGGCCGGCCAGGCGGGTCTGTACCAAGACCCGGCCCCGGTTGTCGCCGCCGTCGCGTCCGCCCACCACCCGACCGGCCCGGGCCAGCAGGGCCAGCGCCCGCTCGGCGGCCCGGTAGCGGGGGGCCATCAGCTCCTGGTCGAAGTCCAAGAAGGCCACAGCCGCCGCCCCGGCGGCCCGGTGGAGCAGGGCCTCGGTGCCGACCAGGACGGGAGCGTCGGGCAGCTTCCCCTCGGCCGTGTCGGCCGTGACCTCGGCCACGTCGAGGCCGGCCAGCAGCTCCAGCTCCTCCCGGGCCCGGGACACGCCGATACGCACGGCCTTGAGCCGCCCGGCCCCACACCACCGGCACAGCGCCGGCTGCCCGGCCCCGCAGCGGCGGCACCGCAGACCGGCTACGGCCGTCTCCAGCGGGCCCTCGCAGGCCTCGCACCGGGCCAGCTCGCGGCACTGCCCGCACGCCAGCAGCACGACCCGCCCCTTGCGGTTGAGCACGCACAGCACCCGCCCACCCGGGCCCGCCCCCCGGACCAGGGCCACCAGCCGTTCCGAGTACAGCCCCAGGCCGGGGGCCTCCTGGCGCCGGTCCACCACCTCCAAGACCGGCCACCCGGCCCGCTCCTCGGCCCGGCCGGGGACCTCCAGCCGGGCCCGGGCCAGGGTGTCGAGTGACGGGCACGGCGAGGTCAGCACGCAGGGCACCCCGGCCCGCCGGGCGCGCTCGACGGCCACGTCGCGTGCGTTCCAGGTCGGGGCCCGCTCCTCCTGGTACACCTCGTCGTGCTCGTCGACGACGACCACCGCGGCCAGCCTGGGCACCGGCGCCCAGGCCCCGGCCCGGGCCCCGACCACCGAGCAACCCCCGGCGGCCGCCCTGGCCCAGTCCCGGGGCACCTCGGCCACGGCGTGGCCCCGGTTGCGCAGGCGGGCGGCCACGATGGCGGCCTCGGCCAGCGACGGGGCCAGCACCAGGGTGTCGCCCTGGGCGGCCGCGTGGGCCACCAGCGCGAACGCGTCGCCGGCGGGAGGCACACGGACAACCACCACGTCGCCGGGGGAACGGGCCGCCCCAGGGGCGGCCAACGGCCGGGGCCGGGGCCCGTCGTCGACGAAGGCGGCCCGCGGCGGCGAAGCCGTGCCCAGGAAGCGGTTGGCCGGCCCGGCCCAGCGCCAGGCAGCCCACCAAGCCAGTTCGACGATCTCGGGGCCAGGGCCGTCGCTGGACAGCCGGGCCAGGGCCAGCAACCGGCGCTCGGTCGACGGCTGGCGCGAGAGCCCCACAACCCACCCCTTGACCCTCCGCCCGTGGAACGGGGCGCGCACTATTGACCCGACCCGTATGCGCCCGGCCATCGACGGAGGGACGAGGTAGTCGAACTCCCGGCCCGACAGGGCGGCGATGTCGGGCGCCACCCGGGCCACCAGTTGACCGGGGCCCGTGCCCTCGCCCAGCGGGGGGCCGGCCCGTTCGCTCCCCGCCCGCGGCCCGGGTGCCGTGGTCGGGGCCGGCCCCTTCCCCGGGCCCGCCTCCGGGCCTACCCCAGGGCCAGAGCCTGCTTCACGTCGTCGAGGCGGTTCAGGTGCTCCCAGGAGAACTCCTTGTCGGACCGCCCGAAGTGCCCGTAGGCCGCGGTGCGCCGGAAGATGGGCTTGCGCAGGTCGAGGTCGCGGATGATGGCCGCGGGCCGCAGGTCGAAGACCTCGCCCACCATCTTCTCGATGGCCCGGGGGTCGACCGTCTCGGTGCCGAAGGTCTCGACCATGACCGACACCGGGTGGGCCACGCCGATGGCGTAGGCCACCTGGATCTCGGCCCGCCGGGCCGCGCCCGAGGCCACGATGTGCTTGGCCACCCAGCGGGCCGCGTAGGCGGCCGAGCGGTCGACCTTCGAGGGGTCCTTGCCCGAGAAGGCCCCTCCGCCGTGGCGGGCCGCTCCCCCGTAGGTGTCGACGATGATCTTGCGCCCGGTCAGGCCCGTGTCGGCGTGGGGGCCGCCCAGCTCGAAGCTGCCCGTGGGGTTGGCCAGCAACTGGTAGTGGTCGTCGGCGAACTCGGGCGGCAGCAGGGGGTGGATCACGTGCTCGCGCAGGTCGGGCTTGAGCAGCGTCTCGATGTCGATACCGGGCTGGTGCTGGGACGAGATGAGCACCGTCTTGAGCCGGACAGGCCGCCCGTCCTCGTACTCGAAGGTGACCTGGGTCTTGCCGTCAGGGCGCAGGTAAGGGAGCACGCCCGCCTTGCGCACCTCGGCCATGCGCTGGGCCAGCCGGTGGGCCAGCCAGATGGGCAGCGGCATGAGGTCATCAGTCTCGTCGCAGGCGTAGCCGAACATCATCCCCTGGTCACCGGCCCCCTGGGAGTCGGTGACGTCCTCGGTGCTGTGCCCGGCCCGGACCTCGTAGGCGGTGTTCACCCCCTGGGCGATGTTGGGCGACTGCTCGTCGATGGCCGTGACCACCCCGCACGTATTGCCGTCGAACCCGTAGGACTCGCGGTCGTAGCCAACCTCGCACACCGTGCGGCGCACGATGCGGGGGATGTCGACGTAGGCCTTGGTGGTGATCTCCCCGGCCACCACGACCAGGCCCGTGGTCAGCAGCGTCTCGCACGCCACCCGGCCCATGGGGTCCTCGGCCAAGATGGCGTCGAGGATGGCGTCGGACACCTGGTCGGCCATCTTGTCGGGGTGGCCTTCGGTAACCGACTCGGAGGTGAAGGTGTAGCTGCTCATGGGCTGCAAACCCTACTCCGGTGTCCTGGTGCCGACGGCGAGGGCGGCCACCACCTGGTCGACCACCACCGACGCCACCGCCCGCTTGCTGGCCATGGGGACGACCACCTCCCCGCCGGCCCTGTCGATGATCACCACCTCGTTGGTCTCGGACTCGAAACCTGCCCCCGGCCGCGTGATGTCGTTGGCCACGATCAGGTCGGCCCCCTTGGCGGCCAGCTTGGCCGCCGCCCGCCGCCGCAGCTCGCCTCCCCCACCCGTGGCTTCGGCCGCGAAGCACACCACGACCTGGCCGGGTGGGCGCCGCCGGACGACCTCGGCCACGATGTCGGGCGTCGGTTCGAGGACGATGTCGGGCACGCCGTCGGCCTTGGCCAGCTTGCCCTCGGCTGGAGCCTTGGGCCGGAAGTCGGCCACGGCCGCGGCCATGACCACCGCGTCACAGCCCGCCGACCTAGCCAGGACGGCGACCTCCATCTCCGCGGCCGTGGACACCCGCACGACCTCGGACCCCGCCGGGCCGGCCAGCGCCGACGCCGTCACCAGTAAGACCTCGGCCCCCCGGGCGGCGGCCTCGTCGGCCAGGGCATGGCCCTGGCGCCCCGACGAGCGGTTGGCGATGTAACGGACAGCGTCGATGGGCTCGCGGGTGCCGCCCGCGGTCACCAGCACCCGGCGGCCAGCCAGGTCCCGGGGCGCCAACGCGGCTTCGGCCGCGGCGACGATGTCAGCGGGCTCGGCCATCCGGCCCAGCCCGTCGTCCCCACCCGCCAGCCGCCCGGCCGCCGGGCCGCACAGTCCCACCCCCCGGGCCCGCAGGGTGGCCACGTTGGCCCGCACGGCCGGGTGCTCCCACATCTCGGTGTGCATGGCCGGGCAGAGCACGACGGGCGCCCGGGTGGCCAGCAGGGTGGCCGTCAGCAGGTCGTCGGCCAGCCCGGCGGCGTAGGCGGCCAGCAGGTGGGCGGTGGCCGGCGCGACCACGACGAGGTCGGCTCCCTGGCCCAGGGCGGTGTGGGGTACCGGGTCGGCCTCGTCCCACAACGACGACTGCGCCTTCTCCGACGCGAGCGCCGAGAAGGTCACCTCGCCCACGAACCGCCGGGCGCCGACGGTCAGGACGGGCACCACGTGGGCACCGGCCTCGACCAGCCGGCGGCAGAGCTCCACCGCCTTGTAGGCCGCGATCCCCCCGCTCACCCCCAACACGACCCGGCGGCCGGCGAGACGTCCCACCGCGTGCGGGGCAGGGACCGGGACCGGGGGCCTACTCCCCTTCGCCGTCGGCTGGCTCCTCGGCCCGGGGCTCGAAGGTGATCTTGTTGGCCGCGATCTCCTCGAGGGCGATCGACAGCGGCTTGCGGGAGACCGACGCCACCTGGGGAGGCACGATCGAACCCAGGCCTTCGCCCAACTGGCTGAAATAGGAGTTGATCTGCCGGCCGCGCTTGGCGGCCAGGCTGACCAGGCTGAACTTGGAGTCGACCTTCGAGAGGAGGTCCTCGATGGGGGGGTAGATCATCGTGCTGCGGTCAGCCATCGTGTCGGTCTCCAAGCTCTGAACGGTGGGCCTCCACAATACCAACGACCTCGTCCACGGCCCGCGACAGGTCGTCGTTGACGACTATGTGGTCGGCCAGGGCCCGACCCTGCTCCTCCTCGGCGTCGGCCTTGGCCAGCCGCCGGGCGATCGTCTCCTCGGGGTCACCGCGGCCCCGGAGCCGCTGCTGCTGAACCGCCCGCGACGGCGGGAGGACCAGCACCACCACGGCGCCGGGCCAGCGGGCCTTGACGTCCCGGGCCCCCTGCACGTCGATCTCCAAGAGGGCGTCGTGGCCTCTGGGCGGGTCGGGCAGGGGCGTGCCGTAGAGGTGGTCGAACACCTGGTTCCACTCCAGGAAACCCCCGCCCGCGGCCCGAGCGGCGAAGGTGGCCCGGTCGACGAAGTGGTAGGCGTCGGCCGGTTCACCAGGCCGGCGTGCCCTGGTCGTCCACGAACGGCTGAGCCACAGATCGCCGGCTCGTTCGAGCAGGCCAGCCACGATCGAACCCTTGCCGGCCCCGGACGGCCCGGCCACCACCAGGACGAGAGGGGGGCGTTCGGTTGTCAGTGGTTGTCGGGGAACAGCTTGAGCAGGGCCTCGCGCTGGTTGGCACCCAGGCCCCGCACCCGCCGGGCCTCGCTGATGTCGACCTCTTCGAGGATGCGCCGGGCCCGGACCTTGCCGACCCCGGGGAGCGACTCGAGGACGGCCAGCACCTTCATCTTGCCGACGACCTCGTCGCGTTCGCCCTGGTCGAGCAGCTCGCTGAGCGACAGCGAGCCCATCTTGAGCTTCTCTTTCAGTTCGGCCCGCTGGCGCCGGGAAGCAGCCGCTTTCTCAAGGGCAGCCTGGCGCTGTTCGGGCGAAAGCTCGGGAGGCAGCGGCATGGGCCGCACCATAGCGCGCCGCCGGCCCCCGCCGTTCTTGTCGTGCCGAGCTCGCCCGCAGCGTTCCGGGGCGGCAGGGCAACGGAGGGGTCAGCCGGCGGCCGGCGCAGCCAGCGACGCCACCAGTTCGGCGGCCGCGGCCGCCGGGTCGGGGGCGGCCGTCACGGCCCGCCCGACCACCAGCAGGTCGGCGCCCGCCCCCAACGCCGACTGCGGCGTGGAGGCCCGGGCCTGGTCGTGGCGGTCGGCGTGGGCCGGCCTGATGCCGGGGACTACGGCCAGCATGCGGGGGGCCAGCTCCTTGACCTCCCGCACGTCGCCGGCCGCGCACACCACCCCGCCGCACCCGCCCTCGACGGCGGCTGCCACCCTCCGCCCGAGGATGTGGGGCGGGGCGTCGGCGTCGCTGGTGAGGACGGTGACGGCCAGGGCCACCGGGGCGGGCAGACCGGCCGCCTCCGCCCCGTCGCGCATGCCGTCGACACCCGCTCGCAGCATGACCGGCCCCCCGTGGGCGTGCAGGGTGAGGTAGCTGGCCCCCAGCCCGCCCACGACCCGCGACGCCTTGCGGACCGTCGTGGGGATGTCATGCAGCTTGAGGTCGAGCATCACCTCCACCCCTTCGTCGACCATGGCCGTCACGGCCTCGGGACCGGCGGCCGTGAACAGTTCGAGGCCCACCTTCACCACCCCGAACCACTCCTTGAGCTGGCGGGTCAGCCGTTGGGCCAGCACCAGGTCGTCGACGTCGAGCACCAGCACCAGCCGCTCACGCATTTCCATGTGCGCTCCCTATCAGATCTGCGACCCGGAGCACACGTTGGGCCTGGCACCACCGGGCCAGCTCGTCTCTCACCCGGGCCGGTGAACGGGGGTCGACGAAAGTGGCCGTGCCGACCTGGACGGCGTTGGCCCCGGCCACCATCAGCTCGGCCGCGTGCTCCCCGGTGGACACCCCGCCCACGCCCACGATGGGCGCGGCGGGGAACGCCCGCCGGCACTCGTACACAGCCCGCACGGCCACCGGGCGCACCGCCGGCCCCGACAGGCCCCCGGCCCCCGCCCCCAGGACGGGCCGGCGGGCCACCGGGTCGACGGCCATGCCGGCCACGGTGTTTACCAGGGTGAGGGCGGCCGCCCCCGCCTCCAGGACGGCGCCTGCCACCGCCACCAGGTCGGCCGTGTTGGGGCTGAGCTTGGCCCACAGCGGCCGCCCGCAGGCGGTGACCGCCTCCACCACCTCGGCGGCCGCCGCCGGGTCGTGGGCGAACATCCGGTGGCCCCGGCCCAGGTTGGGACAGCTCAGGTTGACCTCCACGGCCACCACCGAAGGGCCCGCGCTCGCCAGCAGCGAGGCCGCCCGGCCGTAGCCCTCGACCGAGTGGCCCCAGAGCGAGGCCACCACCGTCGCCCCCGTGGCCGCCAGGGCGGGCAGCTCCTCGGCCAGCCAGGCGGGCACGCCGGGGTTCTGGAGGCCCACGGAGTTGAGCATGCCCCCATCGGTGGGATGGACCCGGGGCGCCGGGTTGCCGGCCCACGGCTCGGCCGACAGCGACTTGACCACGACCGCCCCCAGGGCCGACAGGTCGAGGTGGCGGGCCAGCTCGGCCCCGTGGCCCGCCGTCCCCGCGGCCGTCATCACCGGGTTGGCGAGCATCACCGTGCCTACGGTGACGGCCATGTCGGGCGCCCGGCCCCAGGCCCGGGGGCGGGGGCGGGGGCCGCTCACACCGGAAGGCGGAGCTGGTCGCCCCGGTGGAACTCCTGGAGGCTGCGAACCGACAGGCCGTGCTCCAGCCAGTCGGCGATCCCCCCGGCGGCGGCCAGGGCGGCGGCCACCGTCGTCAGGCAGGGCACGTTGTGGACGTTGGCCGCCCGGCGGATGTAGGCGCCGTCGGCCCTCGCTCCCCTGCCCCGGGGGGTGTTCAGGACGAGGTCGATCTCCCCGCTGGCCAGCCGGTCCACGGCCGTACGGTCCCCCTCGCCCACCTTGTCCACCACGGCGCGCACCGGCACACCCGCCTCCCGCAGGCGGGCGGCCGTGCCCGCGGTGGCGATCACCGCAAAGCCCAGGTCGACGAACCGCCGGGCGGCCAGCACGCCCCCCTCCTTGTCCCGGTCGGCCAGCGACATGAAAACCGTGCCGGTCGTGGGCAGGCGGTCGCCGGCCGCGGCCTGGCTCTTGGCGAAGGCCAGCCCGGTCGTGCGGTCGATGCCCATGACCTCGCCCGTGGCCCGCATCTCCGGCCCCAGCAGGGTGTCCACGTCGGGGAAGCGGTTGAACGGCAACACCGCCTCCTTCACCGACACGTGGCCCCCCTCCACCGGGGGCCGCAGCAGGCCCTCGGCCCGCAGCTCGGCCAGGGTGGCCCCGACCATGACCCGGGCCGCCACCTTGGCCAGGGGCACACCGGTGGCCTTGGCCACGAACGGGACGGTGCGGCTGGCCCGGGGGTTGGCCTCGATGACGAACACCTGGGGAGCCGTCTGGCCGCCCGAGGGCGCCGGCCCGGCGTGCTTGACGGCGTACTGCACGTTGATCAGCCCGATCACCCCCAGGGCGTCGGCGATGGCCCGGGTGTAGCGCTCGATCACCTCGATCACGGGGCGCGACAGGGTGGGCGGGGGGATCACGCACGCACTGTCGCCCGAGTGGACGCCCGCCTCCTCCACGTGCTCCATGACCCCGCCGATGACCACCTCGCCGGTGGTGTCCCTCAGGGCGTCGACGTCGACCTCGATGGCGTCCTCCAGGAACCGGTCGACCAGCACCGGTCGCTCGGCCGACAAGCCCCCTTCGCGCCCCAGCGACCCGAAGCCCGACAGCTCGGCCATTGCCCGCTCCAGGCCGGCGTCGTCGTAGACGATCTCCATGGCCCGGCCCCCGAGCACGTAGGAAGGGCGTACCAGGGCCGGGTAGCCGATGCGGCCCACGATGGCCAGCGCCTGCTGGTAGGTGACGGCCGTGCCCCCGGCAGGCTGGGGGATCTCCAGCCGGGCACACAGCGCGCTCCACCGCTCGCGGTCCTCGGCCAGGTCGATCGACTCGGGCGGCGTTCCCAGCACCAGCTCCGGGGCCAGGCGGCCGGCCAGCTTCAGGGGGGTCTGGCCCCCGAGGCTGACGATCACGCCTACCAGGTTGCCCGTACGCGACTCCGAGGCAATGACGTTGAGCACGTCCTCGTGGGTCAGGGGCTCGAAGAACAGGCGGTCGCTGGTGTCGTAGTCGGTGGAGACGGTCTCGGGGTTGCAGTTGACCATGACCGTGTCGAAGCCGGCGTCCCGCAGGGCGAAGCTGGCGTGCACGCAGCAGTAGTCGAACTCGATCCCCTGGCCTATGCGGTTGGGCCCCGAGCCCAGGATGATCACCGTGGGGCGGTCCCCGCCCCGGGCCTCGTCCTCGTCCTCGTAGGTCGAGTAGTGGTAGGGCGTACGGGCCTCGAACTCGGCCCCGCACGTGTCCACCGTCTTGAACGTGGCCGCCACCCCAGCCGCCAGGCGAGCGGCCCGCACGTCGTCCTCTCCCTCTCCCCACAACCACGCCATCTGGGCGTCGGCGAACCCCAGGCGCTTGGCCCGCCGCCAGTCCGCCCGGGTCATGGCCGCTGGGCCACCGGCGCCGGCCAGCCACTCCCGCTCGGCCGTGACGGCCGCGATCTGGTCCAGGAACCAGGGGTCCACCCGGGTGGCCTCGTGCAACCGCTCCACCGAGATGCCCCGGCGCAGGGCGGCTTCGAGCTGGAAGGGCCGGTCGGGGCTGGCCACGGCCGCCCGGCGCACGAGCTCGTCGTCGGAGAGGGCGTCGAGGCCGGCCTCGGCAGGGTCGCAGTTGAGGCCCCAACGGCCGTGCTCGAGCGAGCGCAGGCCCTTCTGGAGCGACTCGGGGAACGTACGGCCGATGGCCATGGCCTCGCCCACGGACTGCATGCGGGTGCCCAGCACCTCGGCAGTGCCCGGGAACTTCTCGAACGCCCACCGGGGCACCTTGGTGACCACGTAGTCGATCGTGGGTTCGAAGCTGGCCGGGGTCTTGGCCGTGATGTCGTTGGCGATCTCGTCCAGCCGGTAGCCCACGGCCAGCCGGGCAGCGATCTTGGCGATGGGGAAGCCGGTCGCCTTTGAGGCCAGAGCCGACGACCGAGACACCCGCGGGTTCATCTCGATGACGACCATGTCGCCGTCGGCCGGGTTGACGGCGAACTGGATGTTGGACCCGCCGGTGTCGACCCCGATGCGGCGGATGCAGGCGAAGGCGGCGTCGCGCATCCGCTGGTACTCCACGTCGGTCAGGGTCTGGGCCGGGGCGACCGTGATCGAGTCGCCGGTGTGCACTCCCATGGGGTCGAAGTTCTCGATCGAGCACACGACCACGCAGTTGTCGGCGTGGTCGCGCATGACCTCGAGCTCGTACTCCTTCCACCCCGCGATCGAGCGCTCGATGAGGATCTCGGTGGTGGGGCTGGCGTCGAGCCCGGCGGCTGCGATCCGGCGTAGCTCCTCGGAGTCGGCCGCGATGCCCGTCCCGCCCCCGCCCAGGATGAACGAGGGCCGCACGATGACCGGGTAGCCGATCTCGTCGCCCACCTTGACGGCCTCGTCCACCTGGTAGGCGAAGCCCGACGACGGGACCGACAGTCCGATCTCGGTCATGGCCGCCTTGAACCGCTCGCGGTTCTCGGCCGTCTGGATGGCCTCGGCCGACGCCCCGATCATCTCCACGCCGAACTCGGCCAGCACCCCCCGTTCGTGGAGGGCCATGGCCAGGTTGAGGGCCGTCTGGCCGCCCAGGGTGGGCAGCAGCACGTCGGGCCGCTCCCGTTCGATGACCGCGGCCAGCACGTCGGGCTCCAGGGGCTCCACGTAGGTCCGGTGGGCGAAGTCGGGGTCGGTCATGATCGTGGCCGGGTTGGAGTTGACCAGCACCACCCGGTAGCCCTCGTCGCGGAGCACCCGGCACGCCTGGGTGCCCGAGTAGTCGAACTCGCAGGCCTGGCCGATGACGATCGGGCCCGAGCCGATGAGCAGCACGGAGCGGATGTCGGTGCGCTTAGGCACGGGTGGGCGCGTCCATCAGGCGGGCGAACTCGTCGAACAGGTAGCGGGCGTCGTGGGGCCCGGGGCCGGCCTCGGGGTGGTACTGGACGCTGAAGGCGGGCACGTCCCGGCACCGCAGCCCCTCGACGACCCCGTCGTTGAGGTTGAGGTGGGTGACGTCGGCCGACGCCACCGACCCCTCGGCCACCGCGTAGTTGTGGTTCTGGCTGGTGATCTCCACCCGGCCGTCGGCCAGGCGGCGCACCGGGTGGTTGCCCCCGTGGTGACCGAACTTGAGCTTGTAGGTGCTGCCCCCCAGCGCCGAGGCCAGGAGCTGGTGGCCCAGGCAGATCCCGAACACCGGCACCTGCCCCAGCAGGCCGCCGATGGCATCGACGGCGTAGGTCACCGCTGCGGGGTCGCCAGGACCGTTGGACAGGAACACCCCGTCGGGCCCGCGGGCCAGGACCTCGGCCGCCCCGGTCGTGGCCGGCACCACCTCGACGGTGGCGAACTCACCCAGCAGGCGCAGGATGCTGGTCTTGACCCCGAAGTCGTAGGCCACCACTCGCAGGGGCCCGTCGCCGACGACGTAGGCCTCCGAGGTCGTTACCCCGGCCACCAGGTCGACGCCCTCGGTACCCGGTTCGGCGGCCGCCGCGGCCTTGAGCTCGGCCTCGCTGGCCGTGCCGAAAGCGCAGCCCATGGCCCCCGTCTCGCGGATGTGGCGGGTGAGGCGCCGGGTGTCGACGCCGCAGATGGCGGGCACGCCGTGGCGCCCCAGCCAGCCGTCGAGGTCCTCCTCGGCTCGCCAGCTCGAGGGCCGGGCCACCAGGTCACGGACCACCACGCCCCGGCAGAACGGCCGCCGGCTCTCGGCGTCGGCCCCGTTCACGCCGTAGTTGCCGATGTGGGGGTAGGTGAAGGCGATCACCTGCCCGGCGTAGGAGGGGTCGGTGAGGACCTCCTGGTAGCCGGCCATCACCGTGTTGAACACGACCTCGCCGGACGTGACTCCCCCCGGTGCGGGCGCCCCCGCGGCCTCACCCTCGAACACCGTCCCGTCGGCCAGGACCAGCCGCGCCCCCGGACGATGCCCGCCTGGCGAGGCGCCGTTGCCGCGCCCAGGCGCCCCGGGGTGGGTCGTCATCGCTGGGCCTGGCCGTCGATCACGACTGGTTCTCCCTGGTAGAGGGTGTGGCGGACACGGCCGGCGAGCCGCCGGCCGGCGTAGGGGTTGTTGCGGCTGCGGCTGGCCGACCGGGTCGGGTCGACGACCCACTCGGCGGTCGGGTCGAACACGAACAGGTCGGCGGCCCGGCCCTCGGCCACCGGGCCGGCGTCGACACCCACCAGCCGGGCCGGCTGCCACGACATGAGGGCCAGCACCCGGGCCACCCCCAGGTCGAGGTAGGTCAGGGCCACGGCCAGGGCCGTCTCCAGGCCCAGCATCCCGGGCGGGGCCTGGTCGAAGGGCCGTTCCTTGTCCTCCTGGGGGTGCGGCGCGTGGTCGGTGGCGATGGCGTCGATGGTCCCGTCGGCCAGCCCGGCCCGCACGGCGTCGACGTCGGCCTGGGGCCTCAGGGGCGGGTTGACCTTGAACACCGGGTCGAAGCCGGCCACCGCTGCGTCGGTGAGGCTCAGGTGGTGGGGCGTAGCCTCGGCCGACACGGCCAGGCCGCCGGCCGCCTTGGCCGCCCGCACGAGGGCCACCGAGCCGGCCGTGGACAGGTGCTGGAAGTGGGCCCGGCCCCCTGTGAGGCGGACCAGGGCCAGGTCGCGGGCCACCATGAGCTCCTCGGCCTCGGCCGGCACACCCGCCATCCCCAGGCGGCTCGACCACTCCCCCTCGTGCATGTGCCCGCCCGCGGCTAGCCGCTCGTCCTCGCAGTGCTGGGCCAGGGTGACCCCCAGCCCGGCCGCGTACTCCAGGGCCCGGCGCATGAGGCGGGCGTCCTGCACGCCCCGGCCGTCGTCGGTGAACAGGCGCACACCCAGGGCCGCCATCTCGGCCATGGGGGCCAGTTCCTCGCCCCGCCGTCCCTTGGTGATGGCCCCTGCGGGCAGGACGGCGCACAGCGCCTTCTCGGCCAGCTCCTGCACCTCGCGCACGACGGCCGCTCCGTCGATGGCCGGCTCGGTGTTGGGCATGGCCACCACGGTCGTGTAACCACCCAGGGCGGCCGCCCGCGACCCGGTCTCCACCGTCTCGGCCTCCTCCCGGCCGGGTTGGCGAAGGTGGGTGTGGAGGTCGACGAGCCCGGGGGCCACCACGCAGCCCGCGGCGTCCAGAACCGTCCAGCCGGCGGCGGGCGCGATGTCCACCTCGACGGCCACCACCGCACCGTCGCGCACCAGCACGTCGGCCCGGCGCTCGCCGGTGAGGTCGACCACCAGCCCGCCCCTGAGCAGGACCTCCCCGCTCACGCCGCGGGAGCCGATCCGAGCAGCAGGAAGAGCACGGCCATGCGCACGGCCACCCCGTTGGCCACCTGGCGGGTGATCACCGACAGCGGCAGGTCGGCCACCTCGGCCGCGATCTCGACCCCCCGGTTCATGGGCCCGGGGTGCATGACCAGGGCCCCGTCGGCCAGCAGGTCGGCCCGGCGCCGGGTCAGGCCGTAGCAGGCCGTGTACTCCCGCAGCGAGGGCAGCAGCGCCTCGGACTGCCGTTCGGCCTGCAGGCGCAGCAGGTAGACGACGTCGGCCTTGGGCAGCACGTCGTCGATGTCGTGGCTCACGGCCACCACCGGCCAGCCCTCCAGGCTGGGGGGCAGCAGGGTGGGCGGGGCCACCAAGGTCACCTCGGCGCCCATCGTCGAGAAGGCCAGGACGTTGGAACGGGCCACCCGGGAGTGCTTGACGTCGCCCACGATGGCCACCCGCAGGCCCTCCAGCGAACCCCGGGCCCGCCGGACGGTGTAGCAGTCGAGCAGGGCCTGGGTAGGGTGCTCGTGCCAGCCGTCGCCCGCGTTGACCACCGAGCAGCCCACCCAGTTGGCCACCTGCCAAGGCACCCCGGCCGACGAGTGGCGCACGATCACGGCGTCGACCCCCATGGCGTCGATCGTCTGGACGGTGTCGCGCAGCGACTCGCCCTTGGCCACCGACGAACCCGAGACCGAGAAGTTCATCACGTCGGCCGACAGGCGCCGGGCGGCCGTCTCGAAGGACAGGCGGGTGCGGGTCGAGTCCTCGTAGAACAGCGACACGACCGTCTTGCCCCGCAGGGCCGGGACCTTGGGGATGGCCCGCTCGCTGACCTCCACGAACGAGTCGCTGACCTCCAGTAGCTCGGCGATGCCCGCGGCCCCGAGGTCGGCCACCGAGAGCAGGTGCCTCACGCCGGCCGCACCTCGCCCAGGTCGACCCCGTCCTCTCGCACGTCGACCACCTCGTCGGCCCGGGTGGGCAGGTTCTTGCCGACGTAGTCGGGGCGGATGGGCAGCTCGCGGTGGCCCCGGTCGACGAGGACGGCCAGCTGCACGGCCCGGGGCCGGCCGTAGTCGTTGAGGGCGTCGAGGGCGGCCCGCACCGTACGGCCCGTGTAGAGCACGTCGTCGACCAGCACGACGACCATGCCCGTGAGGTCGAAGGAGATGTCGGTCACGGCCTCGGGGAGCACGGGGCGCAGGCCGATGTCGTCGCGGTAGAAGGCCACGTCGAGTGTGCCCACGGGCACCTCGGTGCCCTCGATGCGGGCCAGCTCCCCGGCCAGCCGGTGGGCCAGGGGCACACCCCCGGTCTGGAGCCCCACCAGGGCCAGCCCGTCGAGCCCGTGGTTGCGCTCCAGCACCTCGTGGGCGATGCGGGTGACGGCCCGGCGCAGGGCCTCGCCATCCATGACCTGGGAGCGGACCACGAACACACCGCCCTTCGACGGCGTGGGCGCACGGGCAGCGCGCTCTCTCACTCCCAAGCTGGGCTCCTCACTTTCCGTGCCGGCCTCTCGGGACCGGCCTTAACGGCTGGCCCACGCTACCACCGAGCGCGCCCGCCGAGCGGCTGCTCCCGCCAGCACTGGTGAACCCACTGGCCGCTCGGCCAGCGACGGTCCCTTCATTGGTTCAGCGCGCCGCTGAGCCGGCTCCGAGGGCCCATCGGGGTAGCGTCGCCGGGCGTGGGGGTGGTCGATGAGGTCTTGGCCGAGGTGGCAGGGGCGGCCGTGGCCGCTGGCACCCGCATGGTCGACCACGTGGCCGCCCAGGAGGCGTGCCGGCGGCGAGGTATCGCTCACGACCACTTCGTGGCCGCCCTCGTCGAGCTCAAGGCCGCCGACATGGTCGGGTTGCAGTTGTCGCCCGCGGGGGCCGTTGTGCTGCTGGCTGTCAGCAACGCCGGCCTGCAGCACCACCTGATGGCCACCCGGGCCGACCTGGGCGAGCTGCGGCGCCGGGTCGAGGGGGCGGCGGGGGCGGCCGTGGGGGCCGGGCCGGTGCGGCTGCAGGACCAACTGGGCGAGCCCGCCCTGGTCGTCGAGTGCCTGCTCGACTCCCTGGTCAACCGGCGGCGGCTGGTGTACAGCAAAGCCCCGGGCCGGCGCTTCCTCGTCCACCGCGTCCACCGGGACGGCCCCGGGTCACCAGGACCCCCCGCCCCCGCCCCCGAAGCCGCCGCCCGAGGACCCGCCGCCGCCGAAGCCGCTGGACCCTGAGGAGGCGGCGGTGGACACGATGGTGCCTGCGGTGGTGACCGAGAAGCTGTCCATGGAGCTGCCGAACGAGTTGACCGAGAACGGCTGGCTGGACACGTACCAGCCGGCGGTGGCCTGAGCCAGTTCGGTCTCGAGGCCCGAGAAGGCCCGGGCCCACTTGTCGGTGGCCCCGAACACGATGGCGTAGGGCAGGTACTCGGAGAACAGGTTGGCCCGCTCCGCGAACCGGGCGCGCTCGGCCTCGCTCTCCTCGATGAACCGGCGGAACCCGTTGGTGCGGCGCAGGACGGCGTGGCCCTTGGGCGTGCGGTGGGGCATGCGCCCGGCCCCGGCCAGCAACACGATGGCCCCGATCACCAGGGGGATGCCCACGAGGGCCATCTTGGTGGCGACTATCAGGAACACGGCCACCGCCAGGGCGGCCAGCAGGGCGAACACGCCCAGGCCCCTCCACAGCGCCCGCACCTTGTCGGGCCGGGTCGGGAACCAGCCGGCGGCCACGACGTCCTCGTAGAGGGCCTCTTGGACCTTGCGCAGGCGGTCGGCGAACTTCTGCTTCAGGTCGGACAGCTCCACCTCGTCGCCGCTCTGGAACAGGCCGTTGAGCAGCAACCGCTCGTACTTGAGCAGGCCGTCGGCCCCCTTCAACTTGGTCAGGCGCCAATCGGGCTTGCCGAACCAACCCTTCTTGGGGATCTCCTCGATGCGCAGGTAACCCCGCACGGCCAGGTCGACGATCGTGGCCGTGACATCGAGGGGGTTGGCCACCTCGTCGATCAGCGTGCCCAACTGGCCGGGCCGGATCTTGTCCGGGGGCTCGTACTCCACGGGGTCGATGGAGCGGGCGAAGAGCGGGACCCGCTCCTCCTGGCCCATCTCGTTGCCGAACACGGTGTCGACGTGCGAGCCCGTCCACCGCCGGTCACGGCCGCCGCTCAGCAGGCGAGCGGCCCCGGCCACCGCCCCCAACAACACGACCGCGCTCAAGCCGATCGACGCGGGGGTCAGCGAGAACGCCCGCCCCAGGTCCCACTTCTCGTCGAGGATGGGTGGCGGCACGGTGACCGTCCCCTTGGGCATGCCGACCACGACGGTGACACCCTCGAAGCTCGACAGGCCCGAGTGGGAGAACGTGGCCTGGGGGCCGTCGCCCCCCGACGCCCGGTCGCACGTCAGGCGGCTGCCCGTGGGCCCGGCGAAGCACGCCACCTGGGTGATGGGCCCGGGGGCCGACACCGTGACCGAGGCGGCGTCGATGGGCACGCCCCAGTTGTTGCCGGTGGCGTTCCAGAACAGCTCGTCGTGCTCCTCGAAGGCGTTCAGCGCGCCCCGCACCCGGTAGCTGATCGTGTAGTCGTGCACGCCCCGCAGGTAAGTGTCGGGGTCGCCGATGCGGAACCGCTTGACCCGTCCCGAGTCGGTCACCTCCAGGTCGCCAGGGGTGCCCGGCGCGGTGCGTACGCTCACCTGGTCGATGCGGGTCACCCGCTCGAAGCGGGGGTCGGGCTCGTAGTCGAAGCGCACGGGGATCTCCCGGAAGATGCCCCGGCGTTCGTTGGGACCGAAGTCGTAGCGGATGCGCTCGGTGACCTGGAGCGCCCCGTCGGCCCGGACCTCGACGGTTATGTCGAAGGCCCGGATGCCTTCGCCGCCCTGGGCCCAGGCCGGCCCGGCCCCGCTGGCGGCCAGCGCGGCCACGACGGCCAGGACCACCGCCAGGGCGGCCACCTGGGCCGAGGCCCGCCTCATCCGGGGCGCACCTCGCCCGCGATCTTGGCCAGCACGCCGTTCACGAACCGCCCCGACTCCTCGGTGGAGTAGATCCCGGCCAGCTCGACGGCCTCGTTGAGCACGACCGCGGTGGGTACGTCCGGGCGGTGGACGAGCTCGAAGACGGCCATGCGCAGCAGCGCCCGGTCGAGGGCCGGCATCCTCTCCAGGGCCCACCCCCGGGCGAACCGCCGGATGAGCCCGTCGACCTCCTCGGCGTGCTCCCCTACCCCGGCCACCAGCTCGGCCGCGAACGGCACGGGGCCGACGGGCAGGGCGGCCAGGACGGCGGCCGGGGAAACGTCTTTGGACTCGGCCTCGTAGAGGAGCGAGAGCGCCCGCTCGCGGGCCTGGCGGCGGGAGGGGACGATCGGAGAAGGCGGGGCCGCCCCGCGCCCGCGGGCCACCTCAGACCCGAGTCAGGTAATCGCCTGACCGCGTGTCGACCTTGACCCGGTCGCCCACGTTGACGAACAGCGGCACCTGGACCACCAGGCCCGTCTCCAAGGTGGCCGGCTTGCGGGCACCCGAGACCCGGTCGCCCTGCACTCCCGGCTCGGTCGCCGTGACCTCCAGCTCGACGGCCGCCGGCAGGTCGAGGCCGACGACCGACTCCTTGTACATCTGGGCCACGACCGAGTCGCCCTCCTTGAGGAAGCTGCCGGCCTCGCCCAAGGTGGCCGCGTCCACGTGCATCTGGTCGTAGCTGGAGTTGTCCATGAAGACGTGGTGCTCGCCCTCGCGGTAGAGGTACTGCATCTCCCGCTTGTCGATGATGGCCTGCTCCAGCTTCTCGTCGGCCCGGTAGGTGCGGTCGATGACGGCCCCGGTACGCACGTTCTTGAGCTTGGTACGCACGAACGCCCCGCCCTTGCCCGGCTTCACGTGCTGGAACTCGACGACGGTGACGAGGCCTTCGGGCAGGTCGAGGGCCATGCCGTTCTTGAGGTCGTTGGTCGATACGTTCATGGGCTGACGACAAGCTCCTTTGGGGCGTTGGTGAGGGCCCGGCAGCCTTGCTTGGTGACGAGGACCATGTCCTCGATGCGGGCACCCCCGTGGCCGGGAAGATAGACGCCCGGCTCGACGGTGACCACCGACCCTTCCACCAGGGTACCGGTCGCCGCCAGTGCCAACCGAGGGGCTTCGTGCACCTCCAGGCCCACCCCGTGGCCCGTGCCGTGCAAGAACGCTTCCCCCATCCCCGCCTCCTCGATCACCGCCCGGCAGGCGGCGTCCACGTCGGCCGCCCCGGCCCCGTGGCACACGGCCGCCACCCCAGCCCGCTGGCTCTCGGCCACGACTTCGACCATACGCCGGGCTTCAGCGGTCGGCTCGCCCACGCACAGCGTGCGGGTCATGTCCGACCGGTAACCGTCGACCACCGCCCCGAAGTCGACGATGACCAGCTCGCCGGGGCCGATGGGCCGGTCGGTGGGCCGGTGGTGGGGACGGGAGGCGTTGGGGCCGGCGGCCACGATCGTGTCGAACCCGGGGCCGGCCGCCCCCCGGGCCCGCATCTCGGACTCCAGGTCGAGGGCCAGCTCGGCCTCGGTGGGGCCCAGCGCCAGCCGGGGGCCGACCGCCGCCAGGGCGCCGTCCGCGGCCGCCGCCGCGGCCTCCATGCGGGCCACCTCACCGGCGTCCTTGACCAGGCGCAGGCCCTCCACCAGCCCGGTGGTGGCCACCAGCTCGCAGCCCGCCAGCCACCGGTCGCGGTAGCGCTGCTGCTGGGCCCAGGTCACGGCCTCGGCCTCCAGCCCGACACGGGCGCAGCCGGCGGCCGCGGCGGCCAGCAACTGGCCCTGGGCCTCCTGGGTCATGGCCGTCTCCACCCGGGCCACCACCCCGGCGGCCGCCAGCTCGGCGGCCGCCTGTTCCCGGTAGCGGCCGTCGGTGACCAGCACCAGCTCGCCGGGCAGCACGACCAGCACGGCCGACGACCCGGTGAAGCCCGTCAGGTAGCGCACGTTGACCAGGCGGGTCACGCACAGGGCGTCGCAGCCCGCCTCGTCCATGGTCGCCCGCAGGCGGTCCGCCCGGCTGGCCACGTCCATGGGGACCACCATCTGGCGATGGTCGCCCAGGGATCGCTGATCGGACCGGCCTCCCGGGCCGGTCATGGGCGGTCGGCCAGAAGCCGGGCCGCGGCGAGCACGGCCAGCTCGTAGCCGTGGCCCCCGAAACCGGACACCGTGCCGGTGGCCACCGGCGACACCACCGACGTACGCCGCCACTGCTCGCGGGCCTCGGGGTTGGAGATGTGCAGCTCGACGACCGGTCCGTCGAAGCAGGCCAGGGCGTCGCGCAGCGACCACGAGTAATGGGTGAGGGCGGCCGCGTTGACCACCAGGGCGGCGGCCCGCCCTCGGGCGCCATGGACGGCATCGACCAGAACCCCCTCGTGGTTGGACTGCACGTGTTCGAGATCGAGGCCGTGCTCGTCGGCCACCCGCCGGGCCGTGGCCACGTGGTCGTCGAGGGCCTGGGGACCGTAGATGAGGGGCTGGCGCTGGCCCAGCAGGTCGAGGTTGGGGCCCGACAGGAGCACGACCAGAGGCCGGCCCGTGCTCACCCGGCCACCTCGGCGACCTCAGCCACCTCGGCCAGGGTGGCCTCCACCGCGGCCCGGTCGACGCCAGCCACCACCTCGACCCCGGCCGGCCCGTCGAGGGCGAAGGTGAACCCGCCCACGGCCTTCTTGTCCCGGGCCATCACGGCCACCAGGGCGCCGAGGTCGTGCCCCGCCGGCACCCGCGACGGCAGCCCGTAGGTGGCCACCACGGCGTCGTGCTCGGCCACCCGCTCGTCGCCCACCCGCCCCAGGCGCCGGGCCAGGCGGGCCGCGTAACAGAGCCCGACGGCCACCGCCTCGCCGTGGCGCAGGTCGTAGTGGCCCACGGTCTCGAGGGCGTGGGCCAGGGTGTGGCCGTAGTTGAGGGTGGCCCGCAGGCCGGCGGTCTCCAGCTCGTCGGCCGCCACCACGGCCGCCTTGATGGCTACGCACCGGGCCACCTTCTCGTCGAGGGCCAGGTCGGCCAGGCCCTCGCCCCCGGGAAGGAAGTGGTACTTGGCGATCTCGCCCAGCCCGCTGCGGTACTCCCGGGGTGGCAGGGTCTCGAGCACCTCGGTGTCGCACAGCACGGCCCCCGGCTGCCAGAAGGCCCCCACCAGGTTCTTGCCCTCGGGCAGGTTGACCCCCGTCTTGCCCCCGATGGCGGCGTCGACCTGGCCCAGCAGGGTGGTGGGCACGTGCACGACGGCCACTCCCCGGTGGTAGACGGCCGCCGCGAACCCGGCCACATCGGTCACCACCCCGCCCCCGACAGCCACCACCACGTCGGCCCTGGTCAGCCCGAAGCGGGCGAAGCCCCGGCACAGCTCCTCGACGGTCTCCAGGCACTTGGCCTCTTCGCCGGCGTCGACGAAGAAGGGCTCCTGCTCGACACCCGCGTCGACCTCGACGCCCACCGCCTTCTGGGTCACCACCGCGGCCCGCTTGGCCCCCACGGGAACGACCTCGGCCAACCGGTGGCGGGCACCGCGCCCCACGAGCACGTCGTAGCTCCGATCGGCCAGCGCCACACCGACGGTGATCACGGCCGGGCCCGGGGACCGGTGGCCGCGGCCACGGCGGCCACCACCCGCTCGACGGCCTCGGACGCCGCCAGGTCGTCGACGTCGACGACCGTACCGGCCACCTCCTCGTACAGGGGCCGCCGTTCGGCCTCCAGGCGGACCAGGGCAGCCGCCGGCCCCCCGGCCAGCAGGGGCCGGCCCTCGCCCGTCCCCACCCGGCGGGCCAGCGTCTCGGGCCGGGCCCGCAACCACACGACCGGGGGGTGGCGGCGCAGCAGTTCACGGTTGGCGGGGTCGAGCACAACCCCCCCGGCCGCGGCCACCACCGCCGGACGCTCCTCGGTGGCGGCCAGGGCGTGAGCCAGGGCCTCGGCCTCCAGGCGGCGGAAGCCGTCCTCGCCCTCGTCCCGCCAGATCTGCTCGACCGTCCGCCCGGCCCGGGCCTCGACCTGGCGGTCGCTGTCGACGAAAGCCCAGCCCAGGCGCTCGGCCACGGCCTGGCCCACGGTCGTCTTTCCCGCCCCCATCATCCCCACGAGCACGGCCGAGCGTCCCACGTCCGAACTGTACCGGCGGCCCCCTGGGCCCCGGACGGCTTTACCGGCGGTCAGCCGATCCAGGCCCTGACCAGGGGGTCGCCCACCAGGACGCCCAGCGTGGCCCCTACGGCCAGGAAGGGCCCGAAGGGCACGTGGTCGGTGCGGCTCCGCAGACGAACGAGCACCAGGCCGCCCCCGACCACCGCCCCCAGCAGGAAACCGAGGAACATGCCCACGAAGACGTGGCCGTAGCCCTGCCAGCCCAGGAACAGCCCGAGCAGGAACGACAGGCGGACGTCGCCGAACCCCATGCCCCCGGGGGAGACGAGGTGGACGGCGAACAGGGCCAGCCACGCCAGCGTGGCCCCGGCCAGGGCCCTCCACAGCGGCGTCAGGCTGCCCGAGGCCAGGGCGGCGGCGGCCAGCAGCGGGACCGAGGCGAAGATGGCCGGGTAGACGATCCGGTTGGGGATGATCTGCAACTGCAGGTCGACGACGCTGATGGACACCAGGGCCGCGAAGAACACGAAGTGGGCAGGCAACGCCCAGTCGGCCCCGAAACGCACGGCGGTGGCCGCGAACAGCCCGGCCGTGGCCACCGGCACCAGGAAGTAGCGGGCCGGCAGGCGCTGGCCGCACCCGGGGCACGGCCGCCGGGGTACCAGCCAGGCCAGGGGGGGCACCCCGGCCCGGCCCTCGAAGTCCTCGGGGCAATTGGCGCAGCGGGCGCGGGGCGGCCACGGCACCTTGCGGGCCGGCACCTTGTCGACGACCACGTCGAGCAGCAGGCCGGCGGCCAGGCCCAGAAGAGCGCAGGCCGCCACGCCGAGCACGCTCACCCGGAGGGGGCGCGCCGGGCCAGCTCGGCCAGAGCGGCCGCGGACATGGCCGCTACCGGCGGGCCCGAGCCGGTCCACAGCCGGAAGGCGAGGGCGGCCTGGTGGACCAGCATGCCCAGGCCGTTCACGGCCACCGCCCCCCGGGCGCGGGCCTGCTCGACGAGGGGTGTGATAGCCGGGTTGGGAACGAGGTCGACCACGAGCTGGCCGGGGCCGAGGTCGGCGTCGCGCATGGGCGAGGAGCCCTCCGCACCCCCGCCGACCATACCCAGGGGGGTGGCGTTGACCACCAGGTCGCACTCGCCGGCGTCGGCCGCCACCCCGACCCGGGCACACCCGGGAGCCAGGGCGGCCACCGCCTCGGCCCGTTCCGCCGTGCGGTTGACGACCACGATCTCGGCCGTCCCGGCGTCGGCCAGGGCCTTGACGACGGCCCGGGCGGCCCCGCCCGCCCCCACGACCAGCGCCCGGCGGCCGACGGGGTCGAAGCCCTCGTCGGCCCGCAGTGCCTCCATGAACCCGGGCCCGTCGGTGTTCTCCCCCCGCAGTGTGCCCCCCGGGTCGAACACCACGGTGTTCACCGCCCCCAGGGCCTCGGCCAGCGGCGAGAGGCGGTCGACCGAGGCAGCCGCCGCCTCCTTGTGGGGGATGGTCACCGACAGCCCGGCCAGCCCCAGGGCCCGGGCCCCGGCCAGGGCGCGCCCGACCTCACCCGGGGCCACGTCGAATGCGAGGTAGGCCCAGTCGAGGCCCAGCGCCTCGAAGGCGGCGTTGTGCATGGCCGGGGACAGCGAGTGCCCGACGGGATGGCCGATGACGGCCGCCAGCCGGGTGGCGGCCCCGAGCCGCCGGTCGGGGCGCTCGGTCAGAAGACACCCCGCGAGCGGGCGTCGGCCACCAGGCGGTTGTGCTCGTCGAGGGTCACGGCGAAGGCGTGCTTGCCGTTCTCTTCGTACTTCACGTAGTACAGCCAGCGCCCCACGTCGGGGGACACGGCCGCCTCCAGGGACGCCCGGCCCGGGCTGGCGATCGGGCCCGGCGGCAGACCGTCGATCTGGTAGGTGTTGTACGGGTGCTGCACCTCGAGGTCGGCGAACAGCACGACGTCTTTGTGCTCGCCCAGGGCGTAGAGAACGGTGGCGTCGATCTGCAGGCGCATGGGCACGGCCAGCCGGTTGTGGATGACGCGGGCGATCGGGCCCCGGTCCTCGGGCACCCGGGCCTCACGCTCCACCAGAGAGGCCAGCACGATCAGTTCGTAGGGCGTCATGTTGAAGCGCGCCGCCGCGCTGCTGACGTCGAGGGACGAAGCCAGGCGGTCGAAGGACTCGACGAGGCGCCGGGCGATGGCCGTCTCGTCCTCGTCACGGGCCAGGAAGTAGGTCTCGGGCAGCATGAGCCCCTCGAGGTTGGTGCTGCCCGGCGGCTGGTACTGCGAGCGCACCTGGCCACTGGATGCGACCTCCAAGAAGCGGTCGCGCGACCGCCCCGGCAGCTCCCCCACGATGTCGGCGATCTGGGGCAGCGTCAGCCCCTCGGGTATGGTCAGCACGTCGGGCGTCTCGGTCGACGCCGCCCCCCCGCCGAGCACGTCCAGCACCCGCCCCATGCTCTCGTTGCGGCGCAGGGTGTACTCCCCGGCCTCCACCGCGTCAGGCCCGTTGAGGCGGACGTAGAACCTCCACACGGTGCTGTTGGAGATGACCCCGATGTCGGCCAGCATCTCGCCGATCTCGTTGACCGACATGCCAGGCTCGACCCTCACCACGACCTCGTCACCGGGGCCCCCCGGCGGGTTCACCTGGTTGCGTACCCACAGGAAGGCGGCCAGCAGTACCAGCAGGACGGCGACGAGGCCGCCCAGAAGCACCCACGGCCACCGAGAACCCTCACGGTCGTAGTCGTGGTCGAGGTCGTAAGGGGTGAGGACGCTCATGGCCCGGTGCGCCCTCCGGCCGCCGGGCGGCGGGTGTCGAGCCACGCCTGGAGCAGCACGGTGGCCGCCACCTCGTCGACCCGGCGCCGCCGGGCCCGGCCCCGCGTGCCGGCGGCCGCCAGCGAACGGTTGGCCGTCACCGTGGTGAAGCGCTCGTCGACCATCTCCACCGGGACCGCGAGCACGGCCCGCAGGGCCTCGGCCTCGGACTGGGCAGCCCGGGCCGCCGGCCCGTGGGAACCGTCGAGAGACAGGGGGAGGCCGACCACGACCACCTCGGCCCCGAGCTCGTCGACGAGGGCAGCCACCGCCGAACGGTCGGCCTCCGGGTCGCCGCACCGCTCCAGGGCGCCGTGGGGGACGGCCAGCGCCCCGCCCGCCCCGCTGACGGCCACGCCGATACGGCGTTCGCCCAGGTCGAGGCCCACCGCCCTCACGGGCGCGTCCCGTCCCCGCCGGCGGCATGGCGCGCCTGGTCGAGGGCCTCCGCCAGCTTTCCGGGGTCGCGCCCTCCGGCCACGGAGACGTCCTTACCCCGACCGGCACCGCCGCCTACCGTGCGGGCCGGGCCGGAGAGGATCTGGCCGGCGTCGAGCCCGGTGCCCGCGCCCACGGCCGCCACCAGGGCGACGCCCCCGGACGCGGGCGCCGAACCGAGTACGACCGCCTTCACCCCCGGCAAGTCGCGGACGGCGACGGCCAGAGGCTGGATGTCGGCGCGGTCCATGGGCGACACGTCGGCCACCACTATGCCGTCCACCGCCCCCGCGGCCAGGTCGCGCGCCCCGCCCACGGCCGCCTGGCGGCGGGCGGCGGCCAGCTCGTCACGCAGGGCCTTGTAGTCGGCCGCCATGCGCTCCACCGCCTCCAGGACCTCGGCGGGCGCCACTCGAAGGGCGCGGGCCACCGCCTGGACGGTGCGCTCCTCGTCACGGATGTGGTCGAGGCTGCCGGTGCCCGTCAGAGCTTCGACGCGGCGCAGGTTGGACCCGATCGACCCCTCCCCCAGCAGCTTCACAGGACCGATCGTGCCGAGCGCGCTCACGTGGGTCCCGCCGCACAGCTCGATCGAGTGGTGCCCGGCCTCCACCACCCGCACGACGTCGCCGTACTTCTCGCCGAACAGGGCCAGCGCCCCGGCCTGGCGGGCCTCCTCCTGGGTGGTCTCGTAGGCCCGCACGGGGTCGTTGGCCAGCACCTCGCGGTTGGCCAGGCGCTCGACCTCGGCCAGCTCGTCGGGGCCCACCTGGCTGAAGTGGCTGAAGTCGAAGCGCAGGCGCTCGGGAGCCACCAGCGACCCGTGCTGGCGCACGTGGTCGCCCAGGACGGCCCGGAACGCCCAGTGCAGCAGGTGGGTGGCGGTGTGGTTGCGCCGGACGGAGTCACGACGTTCGGTGTCGACGGTGGCCAGCGCCTCCTGGGCGGGCAGCAGGTGGCCCTCGACGATCTCGACGGTGTGGCGGTGGAGCCCGGGCAGGGCGTGGGTGGTGTCGACCACCCGGGCCACGCCCGTCTCGGTGCGGATCAGCCCGGTGTCACCCACCTGCCCGCCGGCCTCGGCGTAGAACGGGGTGCGATCGAGGAAGACCTCGTTGCCGGCCACCACCAGCACCCGGGCCTCGCTCTCGGTGCGCGAGTAACCGACGAACTCGGTGGGGCCGAACTGGTCGGCCAGCTCCCGGTAGGCGCTCACCCGCCCGGCGTCGGCCGCCGGACCGGCGTGGGCCGCCCGGGCGCGCGACCGTTGGGCCTCCATCTCGGCCTCGAAGCCGGCCACGTCGACCTCGAGGCCCCGCTCGGCCGCGATCTCCAGGGTCAGCTCCAGGGGGAACCCGTAGGTGTCGTGCAGGCGGAAGGCGACGTCGCCCGACAGGGTGCGCCGCCCCCCCGACAGCTCGTCGTCAAGCATGGCCGACCCGGTGCGCAACGTCTGGCGGAAGCGCTCCTCCTCGCGGGTGACCATGTCGACGATGAAGTCGCGGTTGCGGGCCAGCTCGGGATAGGCCTCGCCCATGACCTCCACGGCCGCCTCGGCCATGGGCGGCAGGACCAGGCCCTCGACGCCCAGCCCGAAGCCCTGGCGGACGGCCCGGCGCATGATGCGCCGCAGCACGTAGCCCCGGTCCTCGTTGGAGGGGAACACGCCGTCGTTGACCAGGAAGGCGGCCGTGCGGCCGTGGTCGGCCAAGATGCGCAGGCTGGTGTCGACCCTTCGGTCCATGCCGTAGCGCTGGCCTGTGGCCCGCTCGGCGGCCTCCACCAGGCGGCGCAACTCGTCGGTGTCGAACACGCTGTCGACGCCCTGGAGGGCGGTGAGCGTTCGTTCCAGGCCCTCGCCGGTGTCGATGATGCGGTTGGGCAGGTCACCGAGAGTGCCGTCCTCGGACCGGTTGTACTGCATGAAGACCAGGTTCCAGATCTCCCGGAACCGCTCCTCGCCGCCGTGGGCCGGTCCGCCGTCGGCGCCCGCCTGGGGACCGGCGTCGAAGTAGATCTCCGAGCTCGGCCCGCACGGGCCGGTGTCGCCCATCATCCAGAAGTTGTCGTCGCCCATGCGCTGGATGCGCTCGGCGGGGACGCCCACGGCGTCGCGCCAGATGGCCGCGGCCTCGTCGTCGCTCTCGTGGACCGTGACCCACAGGCGGTCGCCGTCGATGCCGTAAACCTCGGTGAGCAGCTCCCAGGCGTAGGCGATGGCCCCGTCTTTGAAGTAGTCCCCGAAGCTGAAGTTGCCCAGCATCTCGAAGAAGGTCAGGTGGCCCCACGTGCGCCCGACGTTGCCGATGTCGTCGTGCTTGCCCTTGACCCGCACGCACTTCTGCACCGACGTGGCCCGAGGAGGGTCGGGGATGGCCTCTTCACCCAGGATCACGGGCAGGAACTGGTTCATCCCCGCGTTGGCGAACATGGGGGCGGCCGGGTGGTGGGGTATCAGGCCCATCGAGGGCACGGCCCGGTGGCCCCGCTCGACGAAGTAGTCGGTGAACGTACGGCGGAGCTCGGCGGCGGTCATCGGCATGGCTGGGGCCAGGATAGGCGCAGGGGCGGGGGCGGCTACCGGGCGGGAGGGCGGAACTGCTCGCGCAGCGCCTCCTCGCGCTCTCGCATGGCCGCCCGAGCCTCCCGGCTGGCGGCCTTGACGTCGTCGCCCAGCGAACGCACGCCGGCCGACACCTGCTGGGCCACCCGCTCTGGGTAATACCGCTCCACGGTTCGCCTCAGCCGGCGCTGGGCCCAGACCGAGCCCCCGAAGCCGACGGCCGTGCCCACCGTCAGCCAGAAGAGCCGCTTGAACATCAGGCCGCCTTCTTCTTGCGCCGCCACAGGCTTCGGTAGGCCCGGGCCACGCCCGTGCCTGCGGCCATGGCCTTGACCACCGGGTTGGCGACCGCCGTGTAGGTGAGGCGGGAGGCGGCGTCGATCGTCGTCTGGATGGTCTCGGCGTTGTCGAGGATGGTGTCGACCTTCATCAGGTCGGCGTTGGCCTGGCGGACCCCGACGTGCACATCGGCGATCAGCGGCAGGGTGTGGCTGGTTATGTCCTCCACCGCCCGCCGGAAGGTGCCGATAGCCCGGATGGCGGCCCCCATCGTGAACAGCAGCCCGACGACGGCGATGCCCACCGACACCGCCACCACGATGGCGGCTACGTCACCGGCGCTCACGAGCGGCCGCGTCCGATCGGTCCCATCAGCTCTCCCGGTCCCGCATGCGCTGCGCTACCTCCCGCTCGAACCCGTGGTCCGAGGGCTCGTAGTAGACCCTCCCGTCGACCTCGGGGGGACGGTACTTCTGGGGCACCCACCCCCGGGGGTCCTCGTGAGGATAGTCGTAGCCCTGGCCGTGGCCCAGGGCAGCCGCCCCCCGGTAGGACGAGTCCCGCAGGTGGGCGGGAACGGCGCCCGCGGGCCGCTCGGCCACGTCGGCCTGGGCCCGGCGCAGGCCCTGGTAGGCCCGGTTGGACTTGGGGGCGGTGGCCAGGTGCACGACGGCCTGGGCCAGGTTGAGCTGGGCCTCGGGCAGCCCCACGAGCTCCACCGCCCGGGCCGCCGCGTCGGCCACCACCAGGGCCATGGGGTCGGCCATGCCCACGTCTTCGGAGGCCAGCACCACCAGGCGGCGGGCGATGAACCGGGCGTCCTCGCCCGCGGCCAGCATGCGGGCCAGCCAGTACAGCCCGGCGTCGGGGTCCGAACCCCTCACCGACTTGATGAACGCCGAGATCGTGTCGTAGTGCTCGTCCCGCTCGTAGCGCAGGGCGCGGGCGTCGAGGGCGGCCTCGGCGTCGGCCAGGGTGATGCGGTCCGATGACCGCCCGGCGGCCAGGGCACCCGCCACCTCCATGGCGTTGAGGGCGCTGCGGGCGTCCCCGTCGGCCCGGTTTACGAGGTGGGCCAGGGCCTCCGGTTCGGCCTCGGCCCCCAGGGCGGCCAGGCCCCGGGCCAGGACCAACCCGACCTCCTCGGGCCCGAGCGGCTCGAGGCGGAACAGGAGCGAGCGCGACAACAACGGCGAGTTCACCTCGAAGTAGGGGTTCTCGGTGGTGGCCCCGATGAGCACGACCAGCCCGTCCTCCACCAGGGGGAGCAAGGCGTCCTGCTGAGACCGGCTGAAGCGGTGGACCTCGTCGAGGAACAAGATGGTGCCCACGCCGTGCTGGCCGAGGCGGTCGCGGGCCCGCTGGGCGACCTCGCGCACGTCCTTGACCCCTGCGCTCACGGCCGACAGGGTCTCGAAGGCCTTGGCCGTGGCCCCGGCCACCAGGCGGGCGATCGTGGTCTTGCCCGTTCCCGGCGGCCCCCACAGCACGACCGACGAGAGGCGATCGGCCTCGATCAGGCTGCGCAGGGGCTTGCCCGGGCCTATGAGGTGGGCCTGGCCGACGACCTCGTCGAGGGTGCGGGGCCGCAGCCGGGCAGCCAGGGGGGCTTGGCGGGCGAGGCGGTCCTCGAGGGCGGCGCCGAATAGGTCCCCGCGGGCGCCGGCCGACGACATCTCCCCGACGGTACTGTCTTGCCGTGGGACGCCGGTGGTTGGCCGCGGCGGTGGTGGCCTCGCTGGTGGGCGGGGCCTGTGCCTCGGGCACCGGTGACCGGGCCGGTGAGAGCCGGGCCGGCACGGCGGTCCAGTCGCCCCCCACGATCGGCGCACCGACCCTTACGACCGGGCCGGGGCCCGAGGCGGGCGAGGTCACCCTGGTGGTGAGCGGGCTGCGGTTGGTCAACTCCGAGGAGTCCGACAACGGGTTCCGGGTGTTCGTGGCCTCGCCGTCGGCCCAGGTCGCGGTGGTGCTCGATGGGATGGCGTCGCCTAACCGGGTCGTCCACGTCTGCCCGGCAGTCGAGCTCGAACGCTACGTGGGCGCCCCCGGCTGCACCCCGCCCGAGAACGGCCAGACGGTGAACGTGCGCCACCAGCCCGACTACCGGGGCCTGCAGGTCGTCCAGGTAGGCGTCCAAGGGCCGGGTGAGGGGGGGCGCTCGACCGTGGTCGGGACGATCAGGGCGACCTTCACGGCTGCGTCGCGCGAGGTCCGCTTCCGCCTGCCGCCCGTGGCCCCCGGCGAAGTCGTCTCGTTCGCCCTCGGGCCCCCGGGCGACGGCACCTACCGGGCCACAGGCACGTGGCCGGCAACTGGCCAGGGCGAGCTGGTGCTGACCTCGGGCAGCCGGGAGATCAGCCGGGCCGAAGGGGGTACGGGTACGAGCCTGACCGGCAACCTGTCCCCACCCGCCCCGGCCACCGTCACGTTCCGCAACGCCGGGACAGCCCACCTGGCCGGCGTCGTGCTGACCATCGGGTTCCCCTGACCGGTCCGGGCCGACGCCGCCCGCACCCGGCCGCCCGGTGGCTGGCGGGTGCGGCTCTGACCGCCCTGGCCGCGTGCTCGGCGCCTACCGCCGGCCCCGGTGCGGGCCCCACGACCACGGCCGAGGATGTGCGACCAGGCCCGGAGGTGCGCCATGTGGCCTTGGGCGACTCCTACTCGGCGGGCGGAGGGCTGTCGGGGGGTACGGCCCCGTGCGGGCGGGCGCCGGGCGCCTACCCGGCGCTGGCCGCCGCGGCCGAGGGCTGGGACCTGGTCGTCGCCACCTGCAACGGGGCCACCACGGCCGACGTGGTCGAGCGCGACCAGTACCCCGGTGTCGGCCCCCAGGTCACCGCCTTGGCTGGCCCGGTCGACCTGGTGACCATCTCCATCGGCGGTAACGACATCGGCTTCGCGCCCACGATGACCGAGTGCGTGATCGGCCAACTGCCCTGCGACCGCCTCGAACCCGAGGTGACGGCCGCCCTGGCTGCCCTGGGCCCCAGGCTGGCCACGGTGCTCGACGAGTTGCGGGCGCGCGCCCCCGCCGCCCGGTTGGTCGTAGTGGGCTACCCCCACCTGGTGGCCGACCCCGACCTCGCGGGCTACCAGACCTGCGCGGGCGTCACCGCCCCTGAGGCCCGCTGGCTGCGGGCCAAGGCCGTCGACCTGGCGGCCGTCGTGCGCTCGGCGGCCGAGGCCGCCGGCGCGCTCTACGTCGACAGCCTGGCCGCCTTCGCGGGCCACGAGGCGTGCACGGCCGAGCCGTGGATGGCCGGCCTCACCCTGTCGGGCATCGACGGCTCGTTCCACCCCAACGCCGCCGGCCACCAGCGCCTGGCCGACCTCGTCCGCCAGGCGGCCCGGGCCTAGCTGCCTGGGCCTAGGAGGCCGCGCCCCCGACGTACGGCTTACATGTCGCCTCGAACGCCCTGTTCGGCCAGGCGCCCGCCGTCAGGTGCTCGGCCAGGGCCCCGAGGTAGGGAGGCGTGGTTCGGCCTCGATGGCCCGGGCCAGCAGTCCGGCACGGGCGAGCAGGGCGACCTCGTCGCAGCGGGTTCACACGCAACCGCTCGGCGAACGTCTCGGGGCGGGTGCTCATTGCGCCTTGGGGACCACGACGAGGCCCAGCTCGGCGAGCTGACGGGGCGCCAGGGGGCTGGGGGCCCCGGTCAGGGGGTCGGCGCCCGACTGGGTCTTGGGGAAGGCGATGACCTCGCGTATGTTCTCCTCGCCGGCCAAGAGGGCAACCAGGCGGTCGATGCCGAAGGCGAAACCGCCGTGGGGCGGGGCGCCGTGGCGGAAGGCGTCGAGCAGGAACCCGAAGCGGGCCTCGGCCTGCTCGGGGCCGATCCCCAGCAGCGAGAAGACCTGCTGCTGCACGTCGGGCCGGTGGATACGGATGCTGCCCGAACCCAGCTCCCACCCGTTGAGCACGAGGTCGTAGGCCAACGAGCGCACGGCCAGGGGGTCGGTGCCCAGCAGGTCGAGGTCGTCGGGGTGGGGCATCGTGAACGGGTGGTGGGCCGGTATGGGCCGGCCTTCGCCATCGAGGCCCTCGAACAGGGGGAAGTCGGTGACCCACACCAAGCGCAGGCCCCCTTCGTTGACGGGCGGCCGCCCCAGCTCCAGGCGCAGCGCCCCTAGGGCGGCATTGGCCACCCGCCGCTCCCCGGCCACCGCCAGCAACAGGTCGCCGGGCACCGCCCCCGCGGTCGCCACCGCAGCGATGATCTCCTCGGCCGTGAGGAACTTGGCCACCGGCGAATCGAAGCCGCCGTCGACGACCCGCCCCCACACCAGCCCGGCCGCCCCTGCGGCCCGGGCGCGGGCCGTGAGCCGGTCGAGGGCAGCCCGGTTGAGGTCTCCCTGGCCAGGCACCACCAGGGCCTTGACCGCGGCCGGGGGCTCGAAGGCCCGAAAGCCGGTGGAGGCGAAGACAGGGGTGAGGTCGACCAGCTCCATGCCGAAGCGCAGGTCGGGCTTGTCAGTGCCGAACCGCTCCTGGGCCTCGTGCCACGTGAGGCGGGGGACCTCGGCCACCTCGGCCTCGGGACGGGCCACCTTGGTGGCGGCCATGACTGCCTCGGTGATGAAGGCGATCACGTCCTCGGTGTCCACGAACGACGCCTCGGCGTCGAGCTGGGTGAACTCGAACTGGCGGTCGGCCCGCAGGTCCTCGTCGCGCAGGCACCGGGCCAGCTGGTAGTAGCGGTCGGTCCCACCCACCATCAGCAACTGCTTGAACAACTGGGGGCTCTGGGGCAGGGCGTAGAACGAACCTTGGGCCAGCCGCGAGGGCACCACGAAGTCGCGGGCCCCCTCAGGGGTGGACGCGATGAGCAGGGGTGTCTCGACCTCCACGAAGCCCTGGGCGTCCATGGCCGAGCGCACGGCCGCCACCACCTGGGCCCGCAGCCGCAGGTTGCGCTGCATCGAAGGACGGCGCAGGTCGAGGTAGCGGTGGCGTAGGCGGACCATCTCGTCGGCGTGCGCCCGGTCGGACACCGCGAACGGCGGGGGCTCGGCCTCGTTGAGGACCTCGACCGTGCAGTCGCCGATCTCCACCTCTCCGGTGGGCAGGTTGGGGTTGGTCGTACCCTCGGGCCGCAGCCGGCACGTGCCCGTCACCCGCACCACCCACTCCGAGCGCAGGTCGTGGCGCCCGTCGATCACGCACTGGACGGTGCCCGTGTGGTCGCGAACGTCCACGAACACCAGGTGCTCGCCGTGCTCGCGGTGGTGGTCGACCCACCCGCACACCGAGACGGTGCGACCCGCGTCCTCGGGCCCCAGGGCCCCGCAGTAGTCGGTCCGCAGGCTCATCGTGGTCGTACCCTCTCGGTCAGTTCTCGGTTCATGCCAGGCGCTCGCGGACGGCGGCCACGACCTGGTGGCGGTCCACGGTGTCCTGGGTGCCCTCGGCCAGGTCCTTCACCCCGACCGTGCCCCCTGCCACTTCGCGCTGGCCGACGATCAGGGCCAGGCGGGCCCCGGAGCGGTCGGCCGACTTGAGCTGGGCCTTCATCGAGCGGCCGCCGAAGGAGCGGTCGGTGGCGATCCCCGCCTCCCGCAGGTCCCGGGCCAGCACGGTGGCGTCGGAGCCGCCGGCGGTGTCGACGACCCACACGTCCACCGTGGCGTCGGGGCCCGCGAAGGAGCCCTCGGCGTCGGCTGCCAGGAGCAGCCGTTCGATGCCCAGGCCGAAGCCGATCCCGGCGGTGGGCGGGCCGCCCATGGCTTCCACCAGGCCGTCGTAGCGGCCTCCGCCCCCCACCGCGTCCTGGGCCGAACCGAGGGCCGTGGCCTGGAGCTCGAAGGTCGTACGGGTGTAGTAGTCGAGGCCCCGCACCAGCCTGGGCGCCAGCGTGTAGGGCACGCCCAGCGCCTCCAGCCCGGCCCTCACCTGCCCGAAGTGGTCGGCGCACGCCGGGCACAGGTTGTCGAGCAGGCGAGGGGCGCCGGCGGTGGCGGCCACGCACTCGGGCCGCTTGCAGTCGAGCACCCGCAGCGGGTTCACGAGCGCCCGCTCACGGTGCTCGGTACACAGCAGGTCGGTCCCGTCCTTGAGGAACAGGGCCAGGGCTTCGAGGTACGCGGGGCGGCACTGGGCGTCGCCCAGCGAGGTGAGGAGCAGACTGACGCCGGCCAGGCCCACGTCGGCCGTGCACACCGCGTAGGCCGTGGCCACCACCTCCACGTCGAGCTCGGGGTCGTCCGACCCCAGGGCCTCGACGCCCAGTTGGTGGTGCTGGCGGTAGCGCCCCGCCTGGGGCCGCTCGTAGCGGAAGCTGGGGGCGGCGTACCACGCCTTGAAGGGCACCAGCGGGCGGTGCTGGACGAAGGCCCGTACCACCGAGGCCGTGCCCTCGGGCCGCAGGGCCAGCCGGCGCCCGCCCTTGTCGAGGAAGTCGTACATCTCCTTGCGCACGACGTCGGTCTCTTCCCCCACCCGGGAGAACACGGTCACGTCCTCGAACATGGGGCTGACCACCAGGCCGTAACCCGCCAGCCCGGCCCGGTGGGCGAAGCACCCCACGAGCTGTGCCCAGCGGGCCGACTCAGGCGGGAGCACGTCTTTGGTGCCGGGAGGGGCCCGGAGCTCGGACATGGCGGGCAGGCTACCGGCCGGCCGGTGGGGCACCCGCCGAAATCCGCGGGCCTATAAGGTGGCGGTCCCGGGCCGCCCGGTGGACAGGAGGGACGGTGCACGTCGAACCCGGCATGGAGGTCATCCCCCGAGCCCGCTGCCTGAAGCTGCTGGAGTCCAAGCGGGTCGGCCGGCTGGGGTTCGTGGCCGACGGCGGCCAGCCCATCGTCCTGCCTGTGAACTACGCGGTGGCGGCCGACATCGTCCTGTTCCGTACGGGGGTGGGCACCAAGCTGGAGGCCGCCCTAGGCGCCAAGGTTGCCTTCCAGGTCGACGACATCGACGTCGAACGGGCCAGCGGCTGGAGCGTGCTCGTGCAGGGCGTGGCCGAGGAGATCACCGACGACCCCGGCGGCTTCGCCGCCATCCTGCGGGAGTCGCTGGCCCCCACGTGGGTGCCCGGCCCGGCCGACCACTCCGTGCGCATCGTGCCCCGCCTCATCTCCGGCCGCCGGCTCCCCGGTCCCCAGCGCTAGCAGGCGAGGGGCCAGCCCAAGGGCCGGGAGGCCGCCGCTCTGCCCGCTATCATCGACGCTCCGTGAACCAGAGCGCTGGGGCCCCGGCCGACGGGTACGTCCCCATCCTGGTGGCCGAGCAGGTGACCAAGGTCTACCGCACGACCGCCCAGCAGGTCACCGCCCTGCGGGGCGTCGACCTCGTCATCGAAGCCGGCGAGTTCGTGGCCGTCATGGGGCCGTCGGGATCGGGCAAGACCACGCTGCTCAACTGCCTCTCGGGCCTGGACAGCATCGACAGCGGGCGGGTGCTGGTCGAGGGGGCCGACATCCACGCCATGGCCGACGGGGCCCGCACCGAGCACCGGGCCCGCTCCATGGGGTTCATCTTCCAGAACTACAACCTGATCCCTGTCCTGTCGGCCATCGAGAACGTCGAGCTGCCCCTGCTCCTCAACGGGGCCAAGGCGTCGGTCGCCCGCAAGCGGTCGCGCGAGATGCTGGCCCGGGTGGGCCTGGCCGACCGCGACGGGCACCGGCCCAACGAGCTGTCCGGGGGCGAGCAGCAGCGGGTCGCCATCGCCCGGGCGCTCGTGGGCCGGCCGGCCATCGTGTGGGCCGACGAGCCCACCGGCAACCTCGACAGCCAGATGGCGGCCGCCGTCCTCCAGCTCCTGCGGGAGGTCCACCGGGCGGGCCAGACCATCGTCGTCGTGACCCACGACCCCACCATCGCGGCCGGGGCCTGGCGCCTGGTGCGTATGCAGGACGGGTGGATCGTCGACGACGGGCCGGCGGCCGAGCTCCTCGGTACCGGCCCGGGTTGGTGACGCCCCCCCTCGTCCCGTGCTGACCTGGGCGCTGGCCGCCCTGGCCGCACCCCTGGTCCTGCTCATCCTCCACGACATGGCCCGCCGGCCCTTGGTCAGGCGGCTGGCCGTACGCAACCTGGCCCGGCGCCGGGGCGAGGCCGCACTGATCATCGCCGGTTCCCTCCTCGGCACGGCCATAGTCACCGCCTCGTTCGTGGTGGGAGACACGCTGCGGGCCTCGGTGCGCGACGCGGCCCGTACCGAACTGGGCCCGGTCGACGAGGTGGTGACCGTCACCGGCCTGTCGGGGCTGTCCTCGGCCGACGCGGCCGTGCGCCGGGGCGTCCCGGGGACCGACGGGGTGCTGACGGCCATCAGTGCGCCCGCCTCCCTCCAGCGGCCCGGGCCCGACCCCCGCGCCCTGCCCTCGGTCACCCTGCTCGAGGTCGACTTCGACGAAGCCCGGGCCTTCGGCGGTGACCCCGCGGCCACCGGGCTGGCCGGGGCGGGCGTCACCCCCGCGGGTAATGACGTCGTGATCCCCGAGGACGCGGCCCGCGCCCTGGGCGTGCGGCCCGGTGACCGGGTCGAGCTGTTCTCCTTCGGGGCCCAGCGCTCCCTCACGGTGCGCGACGTCGTCCCTCGCATCGGTCTGGCCGGTTACGGGCGGCCGTCCGCCTTCGTGGCCCCCGGGACCATCGCCGCCCTGGCACCCCCCCTGTTCCAGGGCGCGGGGACGATCCCCCCGGTGGGCCTGGTCATGGTGTCCAACGAGGGCGGGGTCTACGACGGGGCCAAGGGGACGGGAGCCGTCATGGCCGTCCTCGAGGACCGGATCGGGGCCATGCCCAACACCGAGGTGCGAGCCGTCAAGCGCGACCTGCTGGAGCGGGCCGACGCCGACGCCCGCCAGTTCGTCCAGCTCTTCGGGGGCATCGGGGCCTTCAGCGTGACCGCCGGCGTGCTCCTGCTGGTGAACATCTTCGTGATGCTGGCCGACGAGCGGAAGGCCGAACTGGGCATGCTGCGGGCCGTCGGCCTCAAGCGCAACCAGCTCGTGCGGGCCTTCGGGGCCGAAGGGGGCATCTACTCGCTGCTGGCCGCGCTGGCCGGGGCGCTGGCCGGCGTGGGGGTGGGCCGGGTGGTGGTCGTGGCCGCCGAGGGCATATTCGGCCCGGACCAGGGCGAGACCGTGAGCACCGCCCTGCAGTTCACGGCCCGGCCCACGAGCGTGCTGAGCGGGTTCGTCATCGGGGGCACCATCGCCCTGCTCACCGTATGGGTGGCCAGCGTCCGCATCGGCGGCATGAACGTGATCCGGGCCATCCGTGACCTGCCCGACGGCCAGGCCGGCAAGCGCCGTCCCCGGGCCTTGGCCCTCAGCGCCCTGGGGGTGGCGGCCGGGGGCGGGCTCCTGGCCGCCGGGCTGAACTACCAGAACTGGTTCGGCACCCTGGTGGGCGTACCCCTGGCAGCCGCCTCGGCCGTACCCCTGATGAGCCGGGTGGTCAGCCGGCGGGCGGCCGTCACCTGGCTGGGCGGGCTGGTCATCCTGTGGGCCACGGGCTGCTTCAGCGTGTTCCCCCGCTCCTTCGACGGGGGCAACATCCCGACCTTCGTCGTCCAGGGCATCATCCTGGTGGCCGCGGCCATCGCCATCGGCGCGACCAACGCCGACGTCGTGGGCCGGGCCATCGCCCGGGCCGCGGGGACCAGGGGCAACCTGGCCGCCCGCCTGGCCTTCGCTTACCCCGTGGCCCGCCGCTTCCGCACGTCCATGCTGCTGGGCATCTACGCGCTGATCCTGTTCGTGCTCACGTTCCTGGCCGTGTTCTCGCACATGTTCGGCAAGCAGGTGCCGCGGTTCACCCGGGAGTCGAGCGCCGGGTTCGACCTGATCTTGGACTCCAACGCCTCCAACCCGGCCACGATCAACACCCTGTTCGCCCAGGACGCCATCGACCGGGTGGCCCCCATCGTGCGGGGCACCGTGCGGTTCTCCTCCCCCACCCGGCCCACCCTCACGCCGTGGACGTTCTCGGGGTTCGACCGGAGCTTCATCCAAGAGGGCCACCCCGTGCTGTCGGGACGGATGGGGCGGTTCGGGTCCGACGCCGAAGTCTGGGAAGCGGTCGTGGAGGCCAGCGACCTCGTGGTGGTGGCCAGTTCGTTCCTGCAAGAGGGCGGGGGGCCGCCCCAGAGCCTCGTCCGGGCGGGCGACGTGATCGAGGCTTTCAACCCGTCCACCAACGACACCCGCCAGCTCACCGTGGCCGGGGTCCTGGCGTCGGACTGGCTCGATCAGGGGGTCGTGGCCAGCGCCGCCCTGGCCCGCGAGTTCCTGGGGGCGGCGTCGGTCTCCAACCGCCACTACGTAGCCGTCGACGAGGGGGTCGACCCGAGCGAGGCGGCCCGGTCGCTCACCGGCAACCTCGTGCAGTTCGGCACCGACGCGGCCACCGTCTCATCGTTGATCAGCGCTCAGCTCAGCCAGCAGCAGGGCTTCCTGCGCCTGATGCAGGGTTACCTCGTGCTCGGCCTGCTCGTGGGTGTGGCCGGGCTGGGGGTGGTGATGGTGCGGGCCGTGCGCGAGCGCCGGCGCCACATCGGCATGCTCCGGGCCCTGGGGCTGACCAGCGCCACCGTGCGCCGGGCCTTCCTGCTGGAGGCCGGGTTCGTGGCCGTCCAGGGCACGCTCGTGGGCCTCGTCCTGGCCCTGGTCGTCAGCTTCCAGCTCCTGACCAACTCCGACCTGTTCGGCCAGACCGAGCTCGACTACGGGGTCCCGGTCCTGTCGCTGGTCGTGCTGGCCGTGATGGCCCTGGGGGCGTCGCTGGCGGCCACCGCCGTCCCCGCCACCCAGGCGGCCCGCATCCGCCCGGCCGTCGCCCTCCGCATCGCCGACTGAACCGAGCCGGCACCCCGCGAAACCTGCGCGGGAATCGTGGGCGATTCGCCCACGATTCCCGCGCAGGTTTCAGGGGGTGGGCCTACTTGACGGCCCGGAGGGCGCCGCGGCCGGGGACGACCCGGTAGGCGTCGTAGACCGACTCGATGCGCTTGATGGTCGCCAGGAGCGAGTCGAGGTGGGAGGGGTCGGCCAGTTCGAACTCGAAGCGCAGGCGGGCCACCCGGTCGTGGCCGGTGTGGGTGAAGCACGAGACGATGTTCACGTGGTGGTCGGCCAGCACGGTCGAAACGTCCCGCAGGAGCTTGGAGCGGTCGAGGGCCTCGATTTCGATCGAGACCACGAACGACCCGGCACCACCCCGGTCCCACTGCACGTCGACCTGGCGCTCGGCCATGTTCTGGGCCATGGCCAGCACGTTGGCGCAGTCGGCCCGGTGCACCGACACCCCCCGCCCGGTCGTCACGTAACCCACGATCCGGTCCCCGGGCATGGGGTTGCAGCAGCGGGACAGGCGCACCATCAGGTCGTCCAGGCCCTCGACGTGGACCCCTACCGACGGCGACCGGCGGGTGGGCGAGGAACGCCGGGCCGGAGGCACGTCCTCGTCATCGTCGTCCTCCTCGCCGGCCCCCATCTCCCGGGCCACCCGCTGGGCGATGGTGCGGGCGGCCACGTGCCCCTCGCCGATGGCCACGTGGAGCGATTCGAGGTCGCCGTAGTTCATCGACTTGGCCACCTCGACCAGCAGGGCCGAGCTCGTGGTCTTCTGCACGGGCAGGCCCTCGCGCCGCAACGCCTTGACCAACTCCTCCCGGCCGTTGTCGATGGCGTCTTCGCGGCGGGTACGGCTGAACCAGTGGCGGATCTTGTTCCGGGCCCGGGGCGTGGCCACTACGTGCAGCCAGTCCCGCGACGGCCCCGCGCCCTCCACCTTGGAAGTCACCACCTCGACCGTGTCGCCCGACGACAGCCGGCTGTCGAGGCGCACGAGCCGGCCGTTGACCTTGGCCCCGATGCAGCGGTGACCGACCTCGGTGTGTATGGCGTAGGCGAAGTCGATGGGCGTTGCCCCCACGGGCAGGGTCACGACCTTGCCCTTGGGGGTGAACACGTAGACCTCGTCCTGTTCGAGGTCGACCTTGAGGGTCTGGAGGAACTCCTCGGGGTCGTCGGTGTCTCGCTGCCAGTCGACGATCCGGTGGAGCCAGGCGGCATCGCTGGACGGCTGGGTGCCCTCCTTGTAGCCCCAGTGGGCGGCCACCCCGAACTCGGCCCGCATGTGCATCTCCCGGGTGCGGATCTGCACCTCCAAGGGCTTGCCCTCGGGCCCCACCACCGTCGTGTGCAACGACTGGTAGAGGTTGAACTTGGGCATGGCGATGTAGTCCTTGAAGCGGCCCTGGACCGGCTTCCAGCTGGCGTGGATGGTGCCTAGGGCGGCGTAGCAGTCCTTGACGCTGGCTACGATCACCCGCACGCCGACCAAGTCGTAGATCTCGTCGAACTCCTTGCCGCCCACGACCATCTTCTCGTAGATGCTCCAGTTGTGCTTCGGCCGGCTGGTCACGTCGGCGTCGATGCGCAGCTCGGCCAGGCGGGCCTGGACCACGTCGACGACCCGGTCGAGGTACTGGGTGCGCTCGGGGGCACGGGCCGAGACCATCTGCTCGATCTCGGCGTAGCGCTTGGGGTAGAGGGTGGCGAAGGCCAGGTCCTCGAGCTGCCACTTCACGCCCGCCACGCCCAGGCGGTGGGCCAGCGGGGCGTAGATGTCGAGGGTCTGCTGGGCGATGCGCATCTGCTTGGCCTCGGGCAGGGCGGCCAGCGTGCGCATGTTGTGGAGCCGGTCGGCCAGCTTGATGAGCAGCACCCTCAGGTCGTTGGCCATGGCCAGCAGCATCTTGCGGATGGTGGCCGCCTGCTGGGCCTCGCGCGAGTCGAACCGGATCCGGTCGAGCTTGGTCACCCCGTCGACCATGGCGGCCACCTCGGGCCCGAACTCCCGGGTGATGTCGTCGAGGGTGATGGGCGTGTCCTCCACGGCGTCGTGCAGGAGGGCGGCCGCGATGGTCACGTCGTCGAGGCCGAGCTCGGCCAGGATGGTGGCCACAGCCACCGGGTGCTGCACGTAAGGGTCGCCCGACACGCGGACCTGGCCGTCGTGGGCCTTGGCTGCCAGCTCGTAGGCGTGGTAGATGCGGTTGGGCGACGAGCGGGGATGGCGGGTGCGGAAGGCCTCGACGAGACTGGCCAGCTCGGGCGGCCGGGCCGGCGGCGCGCCGCCCCGGCGCCAAGGCAGGACCCTGCGGTCGACGGCCGGCACCGGGGCCTCTAGTAGGCCAGGAGGGACATCATCTCCCTCCCCCCCAACTTGGTGCGGCCTGCCAGGAACGTCAGCTCGATCACGAAGGCCAGGCCAGCCACGGTCGCCCCCAATCGTTCGACGAGCCGGCAGGTGGCGTCCGCCGTCCCTCCCGTGGCCAGCACGTCGTCGACCACCAGGACGTGCTCGCCGGGCGACAGGGCGTCGTGGTGGACCTCGAGCAGGTCGGTGCCGTACTCCAGGTCGTAGGCGGCCGACTCGATGCGCCAGGGCAGCTTGCCCGCCTTGCGGACGGGGACGAAGCCTGCGCCCATGCGGTAGGCCACGGGGGCGGCCAGGATGAAGCCCCGGGCCTCCACGCCCACGACCTTGTCGACCCGGCGGCCGGCGTAGGCGTCGGCGATGGTGTCGGTGCAGAAGCGCAGGGCGTCGGCCACGCCCAGCAGTGGCGTGAGGTCCTTGAACACGACGCCCGGCTTGGGGAAGTCAGCGATGTCACGGACATGGGACTTCAACCATTCGGCGTCGGCCATCGTTCCCAAAGGTAGCGTCCCGCCGGTCCCTGGACGGGCCTGCGCCCAGGCCCCGGTCAGCCGGGGATGTCGTCGGCTTCGTCAGCCCGGCCGCCGTCGCCGCCGTCGTTCCCGTCGCCGGCACCCGTGACCCGCTCGCTGACTGCCGCCCGCAACACCCGCAGCTCGACCCCGGGAGACACCTCGACGACCATCGATCGGTCGTCGACCGACAGCACCCGGCCGTAGATGCCCCCGGCCGTGATGATCTCGTCGCCCGGCTGGAGCGAGGCCACGACCTCCTGGTGCTTGCGCATCCGCCGCTGCTGGGGACGGATGAGCAGGGCCCACATGAGGCCGAACGTGATCAGGAGGGCGAAAAGAGGTTCCATGGGGTAAGGCCCGCGAGGGCGGCCTGACGTTAGCGCAGTCGTCAGCCGAACAGGCCCGGGGGCCGGCCCTCGGGCACGGCCAGGCCCAGGTGCTCCCAGGCCGCCGGGGTGGCCACCCGGCCCCGGGGGGTGCGCTTGAGCATGCCCAACTGCAACAGGAAGGGCTCGTAGACGTCCTCCACCGTCTCGGGGGCCTCGCCCACACTGATGGCCAGCGTCGACAGTCCCACCGGCCCGCCGCCGAAGCGCTGGCACACGGCCGCCAGGATGGCCCGGTCGACCTTGTCGAGCCCCGACTCGTCGATCTCGAACAACGCCAGGCCCTTGCGGGCGGCCTCGCGGGTGACCACCCCGTCGGCCCTGACCTCGGCGAAGTCGCGCACCCGGCGCAGCAGGCGGTTGGCGATCCTGGGCGTGCCCCGGGACCGGCGGGCGATCTCCAGCGAACCCTCGGGTTCGGCGGCCACGCCCAGGATCCTGGCCGCCCGGCCCACGATCGTCTCCAGTTCGGGCACGTCGTAGTAGTCGAGGCGGGCCACGAACCCGAACCGGTCGCGCAACGGCCCGGTGATGAGGCCCGTGCGGGTGGTCGCCCCCACCAGGGTGAACCGGGGGAGGTCGAGGCGCACCGAACGGGCCGACGGCCCCCGACCGATCACGATGTCGAGCTGGAAGTCCTCCATGGCCGGGTAGAGGACCTCCTCGACGGCCCGGTTCAGGCGATGGATCTCGTCGATGAACAGCACCTCGCCCTCTTCGAGGTTGGTGAGCACCGACGCCAGGTCACCTCCCCGCTCGAGGGCCGGGCCGGACGTGACCCGCAGCCGGACGCCCTGCTCGGCGGCCACGATGGCCGCCAGCGTGGTCTTGCCCAGCCCGGGCGGGCCCGCGAAGAGCAGGTGGTCGACGGCCTCGGACCGCCGCCGGGCCGCCTCCAGCAGGATCTCCATGTGCTGGCGGAGCTGGGCCTGGCCCACGAACTCGTCCAGCCGCTTGGGCCGCAGCCCGCTCTCCTCCGACCTCTCGTCGGGGCCGGCACCGGTGTCGAGCAGTTCGTTGCGCATGCCCTAGCGAGCGGCCGCCAGCAGCCGCAGGGCGCTGCGCAGCAGGTCTTCGACGCCGCCCTCGGCGGGCAGCTCCCGTAGCACGGCCACGATCTCGTCGGGCGCGTAACCGAGGCCGGCCAGGGCGGCCCGCACGTCGGCCCGCACCGGGGAGCCGGCCGCCTCGCCGGCTCCGCCGCCCATCGCGTCGGCCCCGTCGAGATCGGGCACGTCGAGGCGGGCCTTGAGCTCCAGCAGGAGGCGAGCGGCTGTCTTGCGGCCCACGCCGGGCACGAGGGTGAGGGCGTCGATGTCGCCCTCGGCCAGCACCCGGGCCAGCTCCCGGGGGGCGTGGACCGACAGGATGGCCAGGGCCAGCGACGGCCCCACGCCCCGGGCACCGACGAGGGCCTCGAAGCAGTCGCGCTCGTCGCGGGAGGCGAACCCGAACAGGGCCAGTGCGTCCTCACGGACGTGCAGGTGGGTGTGGAGCACGACCTCGGTGCCCACCGAGCCCAGGTCGGCCAGGGCCCGGGCCCCGACCAGCACCCGGTAACCGACGCCACCGACCTCGACGACCAGTTCACCCCGGGGCGTGCGGTCGACCACCGTGCCCCGCAGCCGGCCGATCACCGGGGGCTCCGGGCCGGACGGGCGGCGGGCATGGCGGGGGGCCGGGCCGGGGGCGAGCCCTCGACACGGGCCACCCGGGCCCGCAGGGGGGCCATGGCCATGTGGCACAGGGCCAGGGCCAGCGCGTCGGCCGCGTCGGCCGGGCGGGGCGGGGCGGGCAGCCCCAGGAGGGCTTGGACCATGCGGGTCACCTGCTCTTTGGGGGCGGCGCCGTAACCGGCCACCGCCTGCTTGACCTCGTTGGGCGTGTACTGGGCCACCTCGCAGCCGGCCCGAGCGGCGGCCGCCAGCACCAGGCCGCTGGCCTGGCCCACGGCCATGGCGGTGCGGGCATTGACCTGGAAGAACAGGCGCTCGACGGCTACGGCGTCGGGCCGCAGCTCGTCGATCAGCGCCCGCAGGTCGGCGTCGAGGGCGGCCAGGCGCTGGGGCATGGGCGTCGACGGGGCCGTGGTCAGCACGCCCACGGCCACCGCCCGGCCCCCCTGGCCCGAGACCTCGACGCAGCCGTAGCCGCAGCGGGACAACCCCGGGTCGATGCCAAGCACGAACATGCGTTTGGAGGTTAGCCCACAGCCGCCCCCAGATGGCGGACCGGCGGCGGGCGGGCGGCACCCGGCCGGTATAGGCTTCGAGCCGAACAGGGGGCGCGGAGCGCCCTGCGGCGGTTCACACGATTCACTTGCTCGCCCCGGACCCCGGTGGAGCATCCGTTCCGGATGTTGGAGGGTTGAGCGTGACCCGGGCCACGGGTAAGACGGCGGACGAGCACGCCACGGTCGACCGCGACCCCGGCATCGCCGGGCGCCGGGCGCGGGCGCGGTCCGTGAACGGCCGGGGGCTGCTGTACTCACGACGGACGGCCCCCGGCTACATCGGCCCTCGGACGGCCCGCCACCGCGCCGGCCCTGGGGCCGGCTCTCGACCTGCAGCGGACACGTCCCGCTCCGCGTTCCTCCCCGCCGGGCGTGCCCGATGAGATGGCGCAGCCTGCAACCGGCCCGCTCCGCCGCCCACTTCGAGGGCCAGGTGCTGTTCGCCGACGTCCGCGCCCCGGTCGTCGTGGTGGACTGCCTGGTGGCCCGCCGGGGGTCACCTTCGGGCCCTCGTCCCGCCACGCTGGTCCTCCGCCTGCCCCGTCGGGCCCGCCCGGCCGCCTCCTGTGCACGCGTCCTGCGGACCTGGGCGGCCGACGGCGTGGCCGTCGACCTGTCCCAGCAGGACGGCCGGCGCGGGGAGAAGCTGGTCATGAGGGGGCCCGGGCGCCGGATCAGCCTCTACCAGTACACCGGGCCCGTCTCGAACCGGCAGTCCCCGTCGGAGTTCTGGGAACACTTCGATGACCGCCCGGCCCGGCGCCGGCCCCCGCTCGTCCACGTGATCGAGCAACAGGTGCGGATGGTCATCAGCAGGCGCCGCCCGGGGCCCGGGGAGGGCGCAAGGTCCTGACGGGCGGTGGCCGCGTGGGTGGGGGCTGGGCCCTCGCGGCGGACCGCCCGTCAGTTACGCCAGGGCGGGGCCACTGCGTGGTAGCGCTCGACGGGCACGGTGCCCGAGTCGTTCTTGTTGTAGGTCCAGTCGGGCTGCTTGCGGCGGTAACGCTCGTCGAGCACAGCCCGCCCGCCCTGGATGTCGACCAGCTCGGTGATGAGCACGGGCTCGACGGGCGCGGCCCGGTGGGCCAGGTGCTCGGCCATCTCGTCCCCGAACAGCTCGATGATGGAGTTGATCACGACCTGCTGCTGGGTGGCCAGGAAGCACCGGGACCGGTCGGCCACCGAGGCCAGGCGCTTGCGGAACACGGCGGCGTCGTGTTTGGTGGCCTCGCTGGCGCTCACCTTGGCGAGCACCTTGGCCAGCATGAGCCCGTCGAGCTTGCAGGGCGAGCACTGCCCGCACGACTCGATGGACAGGAAGCGGGCCACCCCCGCGGCCAGGGCGGCCATGTCGACCGAGTCGTCGATCACGATGAAGCCTGCCGACCCCAGGCCGCTGCCCGCCTCGGCCAGGGCCTCGTAGGTCACCGGGGTGTCGAGGGCCGAGGCCGGCAGGAGCCCGTTGGACACGCCCGACATGACCGCCTTGATCGTGCGCCCCGGCAGCGGCCCGCCCCCGATGGCTTCGATGACCTCCCGAAGGGGCGTCCCCATCCGCACCTCGCCCACGCCCGCCCGCTTCGTCCAACCCGTGACCGTGCACACCATGGTGCCGGGCGACTGCTCGGTGCCCACCGTGCGGAACCAAGCCGGGCCCCGGGCCACGATGCGGGGCACGTTGGCCAGTGTCTCGGTGTTGTTGACCAGAGCGGGGGCGGGCGGCGTCTCCGGTGGGAGCTCGGTGATGAGGCCCCGGCGGAACGTGGGTACGACCCGGGGGAAGGGCCAGCGCCCGTCGATGGTCTCCAGCAGGGCGCTCTCCTCGCCGTAGAGGTACTCGTCGGGGCCCTCGAACACCGACACCGACGCCTCGTCGCACCAGCCGGCGTCCTCCACCTCCTCGATGGCCTCCCGCAGGCGCTCGACCTCACCGCCGAAGGACCGCTTGGTGGCCACGATCACCAGGTCGGCTCCCACGGCCCGGGCCGCGATGAGCGCCCCCTCGACCACCAGGAACGGGTTGCGGCGCAGGATCGTGCGGTCCTTGAACGTGCCCGGCTCGCCTTCGGCGGCGTTGACGATGACCGTGGTGGGCATGACCGGCGAGCGGTTCTCGGCCACCGTCTGCCACTTGCGGCCCGTCGGGAAGCCGGCCCCGCCCCGGCCCCGCAGGCCGGCAGCCAGCACTTTTGCCGTTATCGCCTCGGGCGCCATGGCCCGGGCGGCGGTGATCCCTTTACCCCCTCCCCTGGTCACGTAGTCGGCGAGGGACACGATGGGGTTCGGGTAGAGCACGCGGTGGACCAGCGTCATAGCTGAATCCTACCTGCACCATGTGATTGTGTTCACTTTCACAACCGGGGGCCACGCCACCCCGCTGCGTGGCGGCCGCCGAGGCCGGCCATCAGGCGGTGGCGCTCATCTCCTGCATCAGCCCGACCACCAGGTCACGCATCGAGAACACCCCCACGAGCCCGCCGTCGTCGTCGACGACGACCAGGTGGCGGAAGTTCTTCTCCCGCATCACCCGGGCGGCCTCCACCACCTCCATCGACTCGCTGGCAGTGGTCAACCGCCTGGTCAGGCAGTCGCGGACCTTGACGGCCTTGGGGTCGCCCCCCTGGGCGATGACCCGCAGCGTGTCACGGTCGGTCACGATGCCTATGGGTTTGCCGTCGCCGATCACCACGGCCGAGCCCACTCCCCGCTCCACCATCCACCGGGCGGCGTCGCGGAGGCTGTCGCCCTCCTTGACCGTCAGCACGGCGCGGGTGAGCAGCGATCCGATCTCCATCTTGCGTTCCTCCCGGTTCGGTCGGGCGAGCAGACCCGGAACTCTATCCCCCTAAGCCTCGACGGCGGCTAGGACGTCGTCGGGGATGTCGAAGTTGGAGTACACGGCCTGCACGTCGTCCTGGTCCTCCAGGGCGTCGATCACCTTGAGGACCCGGCGGGCGTCGCCTTCGGTCTCGAGGGCCACGGTCGTCGTCGGCAGCATCGTCAGCTCGGCCGACTCGGAGAGCACCCCGGCCGCCTCCAGCCCGTCACGCACCCTGGCCAGGTCAGTAGCCGCCGTCGTCACCTGCCACACGTCTCCCTGGTCGGAGATGTCCTCGGCCCCGGCCTCCAGGGCCACCATCATCAGCTCGTCCTCGTCGGCCGTCGGGCCCTCGGACGCCTTGCGCACCATCAGGACGCCCTTGCGCTCGAACTGCCAGGCCACGGCCCCGGGCTCGGCCGCCGACCCGCCGTTCTTCGAGAAGGCGGTCCGCACCTCGGCCCCGGTGCGGTTGCGGTTGTCGGTGAGAGCCTCCACGTAGACGGCCACCCCGCAGGGCGCGTAGCCCTCGTAGGTCACGGCCTCGTAGCGCACGCCCTCGAGCTCGCCCGTGCCCCGCTTGACGGCCCGGTCGATGGTGTCGGTGGGGATGGAGGCGTCGCGGGCCTTCTGGTACATCGTGCGTAGCGTGGGGTTGGCGTCGAGGTCGCCCCCGCCCTCACGGGCGGCCACCTCGACCTGGCGGAGCACCCGGGCGAACAGCTTGCCCCGGGCCTTGTCGGCCGCGCCCTTGCGGTGCTTGATCGTGGCCCACTTCGAATGTCCGGACATCGGCCCCTCCTCGGGTCTAGATCTCGGCCAGGAACGCCTGGTGGAGGCGCAGGTCGTCGGAGAGCTCGGGATGGAACGCGGCCACCACCACCGGGCCCTGGCGGCACAACACGGGCCGGTCCCCCACCGTGGCCAGCACGTCGACCCCCTCGCCCACCCGCTCCACGGCCGGGGCCCGGATGAACACACCGGGGAACGGGCCTCCGGCCAGGCCGGCCACCGCCAGGCCGGACTCGAACGAGTCGCGCTGGCGCCCGAAGGCGTTGCGGCGCACGGCGATGTCGACGGCCCCGAAGCAGCGTTGGTCGGGGCGGCCGTCGAGCACCTCGGCGGCCAGCAGGATCATCCCGGCGCACGTGCCCAGGGCGGGCACGCCCGCGGCCAGCAGGTCGGCCAGCGGGCCGAACATCTCCGAGGTCTCCAGGAGCAGCGACAGCGTCGTCGACTCCCCGCCCGGCAGCACGAGGGCCTCGATGCCCGCCAAGTCGTAGGGGGACCGGGCCAGGACGACATCGGCCCCCAGCGCCGTCAGGGCCTCAGCGTGGCGCTCGAAGGCCCCCTGCAGGGCGAGGACGCCGACCTTGGCCACCTGGGGGCCGCCAGTCACCGCTCATGACCCGGCCTACCAGCCCCGCTCGGCCAGGCGGATGTCGAGGGTCGAAACCTCCTGGCCGGCCATGGCCTCACCCAGGCCACGGCTCACCTTGGCCACGATGGCCGGGTCGTTGAAGTGGGCCGTGGCCTCGACGACCGCCTTGGCCCGGGCCACGGGATCAGAGCTCTTGAAGATCCCCGACCCGACGAACACCGACTCGGCCCCCAACTGCAGGACCAGGGCGGCGTCGGCCGGCGTGGCGATGCCCCCGGCGCAGAACAGGGGCACGGGCAGGCGACCGGTTTCGGCCACCTCCTCGACCAGCGCGATGGGGGCGCCCAGCGCCTTGGCCCACCCGTAGCGCTCGGCCCCGTCGGCCTGGGTGAGCCGGCGCACGTCACCCAGCACCGAGCGCAGGTGGCGGACGGCCTCGACGATGTTGCCCGTGCCCGCCTCGCCCTTGGACCTGATCAGGGCGGCGCCCTCGGAGATGCGCCTGAGGGCCTCGCCCAAGTTGGTGGCGCCGCACACGAACGGCACCGAGAAGGTCCACTTGTCGATGTGGTGGGCCTCGTCGGCCGGGGTCAGCACCTCGCTCTCGTCGATGTAGTCGACCCCCAGGGACTCGAGCACCTGGGCCTCGGCGAAGTGGCCGATGCGGGCCTTGGCCATCACCGGGACCGTCACCGCCTCGGCGATGGCCTCGATGATCGCCGGGTCGGCCATCCGGGCCACACCGCCGTCACGGCGGATGTCGGCCGGGACCCGCTCGAGGGCCATGACCGCCACCGCCCCGGCGTCCTCGGCGATGCGGGCCTGCTCGGCGTTGACGACGTCCATGATCACGCCGCCCTTGAGCATCTCGGCCAGGCCCCGCTTGACCCTCTGGGTGCCGGTGTTGCGGTCTTGTCCTTCCACGGGAGCGAGTCTACCGGCGTGACCCGCTCTCCCCCGCCAGGGTCAGGTGGTCGTGAGGGCCGAGCCCACGGCTGGCAGTTCCACCCATGTGCGGCCCGCGGGCAGCGATATCGGGGCGCCCGCCAGGTCGGTGTAGGTCGTCATGGCCGTGGGCGAGGGCTTCGACCACCGGGCGTTGACCATCAGGCCACCGGCGAAGACCACGGCGTCGCCCGAGCCGACGACTTTGGCCTCCAACACCGCCGACCCGCTGGTGTCGACCTCGCCCGTGGGCTCGTAGCTGACGAACTGCACGATCACCGTGGTGGGCGCCACTTGGCCCCCGTTCTCGACCATGAACGGCCGGCCGTCGGTCGAGCGCTTCCACGTGGCCGACGACGGGTCGTACTGGTAGCCCGTCGTGCTCGAGCCGCCCACGGCCACGGCCAGCGACGACACCGGCAGGGCCCCGGCCGGGGCGAAGGCCTCCCCGGGGCGCAGGAACGGGGCGAAGGGCGGGGGCACGTCGGCCTCCGGGGCCTTGGCCAGCAGGGCGGGCACCGACACGTAGAGGTTGTGGGGCGCGGACTTGTCGCGGCGCCGGCCGAAGGCGTTGGCCCCGCTGGTCTCGTCGAAGTTGGTCAGGCCCGTGGCCTTCATGGCGTTGACGAACCGGGCGATGCCACCCGAGTAGGCCACCACGCCGCCGAAGGGGGCCACGATGGCGGGGTCGCTGGAGCGCACCGAGCGAACCGGCCCGACCACCGGGGCGTCGGTGGAGTGGAACACCGCCAGGAAGCGCGTCTGGCCGCCCTCGACGACCGCTTCGTAGACGACGTCGGCCTTGTCGAGGCCGGTCTGGGGCCGCGAAGCCGCCGAGTTCTCGATCTTCACCGTCACCGCCTGACGGGTGGCCAGGGCCGGGTCGCCCACCATGAGGCCCGTCAGAGGGAAGAACCGGGGGGCCGTGGTGGGCGGGGCGCCCCGCCCCGAACCCAGTTCAGCCGAGTCGCCCCCGAGGCACCCAGAGGTGACCAGGGCCAGCACGACGAGCATGGCCCCGGCTCGCGACCGGTGCCTGAGGGCGTTGCGGGTACCGCCGGTGGTCCGGCGCGCCAATGGCGATCAGAGCTCCTTCAGTGCCTGGATGCGCTCTTCGAGAGGCGGGTGGGTGTCGAAGAGGCGGTTGAGCCGGGAGAGACGACCCTCTTCGCGGTTGTGGGCCAGGGGCGACTCTATCCACAGGTGGGCGGTGGCCCGCGACGACGAGTGCACCACCGTGGTGTCGTCGCGCAACTTCTCCAGGGCGGAGATGAGCCCCGGCGGGTAACGGGTGAGAGCCACGCCGCTCACGTCGGCCAGGGTCTCGCGCCGGCGGCTGACCGTGGCCTGCAGGAGCCGGGCGGCCAGGGGGCTCAACACCATCAGGACCAGCCCGACCAGGGCGATCACGGCCGCCGGCCCCGCCCCACCCCCACCGCGGGAGTCGTTGCGGTGACGGGGGCCGCCCCACCACAGAAAGCGCATGGCGAAGTCGCTGAGCAAGGCGATCATGCCCACCATGGTCACGGCCAGGGTCGAGACCAGCAGGTCGTAGTTCTTGATGTGGCTCAGTTCGTGGGCCAGCACACCTTCGAGCTCTACCCGGTTCATCTTCTCCATCAACCCGGTGGTGACGGCGATGGCCGCGTGGCGGGGGTTGCGGCCGGTGGCGAAGGCGTTGGGCGCCGGGTCCTCGATGACGTACAACCGGGGCTTGGGCAGGCCGGCGGCGATGCACAGGCCCTCGACCAGGTTGTGGAGCCGGGCGTGCGCCACGGGGTCGGCCGGGCGGGCGTGGCTCATGGCCAGCGCGATGGAGTCCGACTTCCAGTAGGCCACGAAGGCACTGCCGGCTGCGAACACGGCCGCGAACAGCGGGGCGGCCGGGCCCATGCCCAAGGCATAGGTGGCCGCCCAGCTAACGCCCAGCACGAGCAGGACGAAGACCGCCACCAGCGCGGCCGAACGGCGCTTGTTGGAGGTGATCTGGTCGAACAGGGGACTTAGAGGTCGGTCAGAACTGGACCGACACCGGGCCGCGCGAGGTGCCGTCGGCCTCGAAGTACTCGTGCTCGCGGAAGCCGAACATGTTGGCGATGACGTTGCTCGGGAACGACTGCACCTTGGTGTTCATCTGGAGCACGGCGTCGTTGTAGAACTGGCGGGCGTAAGCGATGCGGCCCTCGGTCGAGCTCAGCTCCTCCTGGAGGGAAAGGAAGTTCTGGTTGGCCTTGAGGTCGGGGTAGGCCTCGGCCACCGCGAACAGCGACTTGAGGGCCCCCGAGATCATGTTCTCGGCGGCCGCCTGGTTGCCGACCCCTTGGGCGTTGATGGCGTTGGCCCGGGCCTGGGTCACCGCCTCGAAGGCCTCCCGCTCGTGGCGGGCGTAACCCTTGACCGTCTCGACCAGGTTGGGGATCAGGTCGTAGCGCCGCTTGAGCTGCACGTCGATCTGCGCCCAGGCATTGGCGATGCGGTTGCGGAGCTTGACCAGGCCGTTGTAGGTCAGCACGACGTACAACGCCAGCAGCACGACTATCCCGAGGATTACCCAGAGCATGGCGCCCCCTGTGTATGGGTCACGCGGGCATTGTACGGGCCGAGCCGGACAAAACCTGTTCGTACAGCCCGAGGTAGAGCTCGGCCAGCCTTTCCATGGAGAACTCGGCGGCCCGCAGGTCCCCGGCCGCGGCCAGGGCGCGGGCCGTGCCGGGGTCGGTCAGCACCCGGTTGAGCGCCGCACCGAGGGCCCGCCCGTCGCCCGGGGGCACCAGCAGCGCCTCCTGGCCACCCCGGGCCACGTTGCGGTAGCCGGGCAGGTCGCTGGCCACCAGCGGGGTCGAAGCAGCCATGGCCTCCAGCAGCACGAGCCCGAAGGACTCCCCGTGCAGGGAGGGGGCGCACATCACATCGGCCCCCCGCAGGCGGCGGGCCTTCTCCTCCTCGCTGATCCTCCCCAGCCATTCCACCCGGCCGTCGCCGGCGGTGGCCGCCTTCAGGCGCTCGGTGTCGGGGCCGTCGCTGGCCACCCAGACCCGCACGTCAGCGGGCAGGTCGTCGAGGGTGGCCAGCAGCACGTCCAGCCCCTTGCGGGCCTCGTGGCGGGACAGGAACAGCACGGTCGGGCCCTCGGTCGGCCACGGCGTGGCCTTGGCGAAGCGCTCGACCTCGATGCCGTTGAACAGGAGCTGGTAGTCGCCTCCCAGGGCCTTGTGGGCCATGTCGCGCGCGTCCTCGGACACTGCGCAGCGCACGCTCAGGCGGTTGGCCAGCCACCGGACCCCGGGCCGCAGCCAGCGGTAGAGGGGGCTCTCGCCGGCCGCGTGGAACGTGCCGACGATGGGGGCGGTGGCCAACACCAGCGACGTCTGGGCCGGGCCAGGGACGCACGGCTCGTGCACGTGGAGCACGTCGAAGCCCTCGTCGCGCAAAGCCCCGATCGTGCGGAAGGCACACGCGAAGTCGGCGGCGATGGGGGCGACTGAGCCGTTGGCGTGGGTCGGCACGCAGCGGCCCACGGGGATGACCCCTATGTCGGGCGGCGGCCCGTCGCACGGCCCCAGCACCCGGGCCTGGTGGCCCATCGCCCTCAGGGTGCGGGCCAGCCCGAGCACCTGCTCTTGGACCCCGCCAGGGATCGACAGGCTGTAAGGGCACACGAGGCCTACTCGCACGCCCGCAGGTTAGCGGGGGGCGAGCGCATCCCGGCCCGGCGTCGGTTTCGCGCGCCAACCGTAAAAGTTCCGGCCCGGCCCCGTTCGCGGCCCGCGGTGCCCTGCCAGACTGGCGCCATGCGCGACGACAACCTCACGCGGGACGAGGCCCAGGAGCGGGCCCGCATCGTCTCCAACCTCAGCTACGACGTCTTCTTGGACCTGACCAGCGGGGATGAGACGTTCCGCAGCGAGACGACCGTCCGCTTCTGGACGCCCCTGACGGGTCTGCACACGTTCATCGACCTCGAGGCCGAGCAGGTGCACACGGCCAGCTTCAACGGCCGGGAGATGAGCTACGACCCCGAGCGCAACCGCATCCCCCTGCGGGGCAGCCGTCCCAACAACGAGCTGCGGATCGTGGCCGACTGTGCGTACCAGCACACGGGGGTGGGCATGCACAAGATGGTCGACCCCACCGACGGCTCGGTCTACCTGCACACCCAGTTCGAGCCCTACGACGCCCACCGGGTGTTCGCCTGCTTCGACCAGCCCGACCTCAAGGGCGAGTTCACCCTGACCGTCAAGGCGCCCGAGGACTGGGTGGTCGTGAGCAACACCCCCGCGACCCGCGACGGCGACCTGTGGCGGTTCGCCACCACCCGCAAGCTGTCGACCTACCTGGTGGCGGTGGTGGCCGGGCCCTACGAGGTCGTCCGCGACCGCCACGGCGACGTCGACCTGGGCCTCTACTGCCGGGCCTCGCTGCGCCAGTACCTCGACCCCGACGAGCTGTTCGAGCTGACCCGCCAGGGCCTCGACTACTTCAACGCTGAGTTCGGCTTCGCCTACCCCTTCGAGAAGTACGACCAGCTCTTCGTGCCCGAGTTCAACTTCGGGGCCATGGAGAACCCGGGCTGCGTCACCTTCAACGAGTACATGGTCTTCCGCTCGCGGGTCACCGAGGCGGCCCGCGAGGGCCGGGCCAACACCCTGCTGCACGAGATGGCCCACATGTGGTTCGGCGACCTCGTGACCATGAAGTGGTGGGACGACCTGTGGCTCAACGAGAGCTTCGCCACCTACATGGCCACCCTGGCCTCGGCCGAGGCCACCCGCTTCCACGACGCCTGGGTGCGCTTCGCCTCGGGCATCAAGGCGGGGGCAGCCAGCCAGGACCAGCTCCCCTCCACCCACCCCATCTCGGCCGACATCGTCGACACCGACGCCGTGCGCCTCCACTTCGACGGCATCACCTACTCCAAGGGGGCCTCGGTCCTCAAGCAGCTCGTGGCCTGGGTGGGCCGCGAGGCCTTCACCGCCGGGGTGCGGGACTACTTCGACCAGTACCAGTGGTCCAACGCCGACCTCGGCATGTTCCTCAAGGCCCTGGAGAAGGCCAGCGGGCGCGACCTGGCGGCGTGGTCGACCGAGTGGCTGGAGACGGCCGGGGTCAACACGCTACGGCCCTCGTTCGAGGTCGGGGCGGACGGCTGCTACTCGTCTTTCGCCATCGTGCAGGAGGCTCGCGAGAGCCACCCCACGCTGCGCTCCCACCGGGTGGCCGTCGGGCTCTACGACCGGGGCGAGGGCGGCCTGGAGCGGCGCCTGCGGGTGGAGCTCGACGTCGTGGGCGAGCGCACCGAAGTGCCCGACCTGGTCGGCGAAGCCCAGCCCGACCTCCTGGTCCTCAACGACGACGACCTGACCTACGCCAAGGTCCGCCTCGACGAACGTTCGCTGGTCACCGCCTCCGGCCACCTCTCCTCGATCGTCAGCCCCCTGGCCCGCACCCTGGTGTGGGCGGCCGCCTGGGACATGGTGCGCGACGCCGAGCTGGCCACCCGCCGCTGGGTCGACCTGGTGGTGGCCCACGCCCCGGGCGAGGGTGACGACGCCACCCTGGCCCGCCTGCTGGGCCAGGCCCAGGCGGCCGTGGACGCCTACGGTGACCCGGCCAACCGGCCGGCCATGCGGGCGCGGCTGGCCGACCTGGCCCGCGCCGGCGTGGCCGCGGCCGAGCCGGGGAGCGACCGCCAGCTGGTATGGGCCCGGGCCCTGTTGGGCACAGCCGACGCCGAGGCCAACCTGGCGTGGGCGCGGGGGCTGCTCGACGGCACGACGGCGGTCGACGGCCTCACGGTGGACACCGACCTGCGGTGGTCGGTCGTGGCCGCCCTGGCGGCCCACGGGGCCGACGACGGAGGTGCACTGATCGACGCCGAGGAGCAGCGCGACCCCACCGACATCGGCCAGCGGCGGGCGGCCTCGGCCCGGGCCTCGCGCCCCACAGCCGAGGCCAAGGCCCACGCGTGGAGCCTGCTGACCGAGCAGCGCCCTCACCTGGCCATGATGAGGGCCACGGCCGGGGGCCTGGGCCAGTGGGGCCAGGACGACCTGCTGGCACCCTACGTCGAGCCCTACTTCGAGTCCCTGGCCCGGTGGTGGGCCGACCGCCCCCGAGAGGAGGCCCTGAGCCTGGCCAACGGGCTGTTCCCCGGCACCCTGGTCGGGCCCGAGCTGGTGGCCGCGGTCGACGCCGCCCTGGCCGGCGCCTCGCTGCCCGGCCCCGTCACCCGCATCCTCATGGAGGGCAAGGACAGCATCGAACGGGCCATCCGGGCCCGGGCCGCCGACCGGGACTGATCAGCCAGGCTTCAGGGGTGAGCGGCTCACGGCGAACCGGTTTGGTTGCGGGCCCACCCCGGCGGCCCGGTGGCGGCCTGGCCGGCGCAGCTCCCCGGGCCCGTGAAGTGGCCGGTCAGCTCCAGGGCCGAGGCGTTGCCCCCCACGTAGCCCGTCGGGCGATGGAAGTAGACGTCGGCTCGCGGGTAGGCCGCGCATGACGGCGCCATCTGGCCCCACCACCCCACACTGGTGACGCTGGTGGGTGCCACCCGTCCCCAGCTCGAGGGGAGCGAGACCGTGCCGATCGTGGTCCACTTGGACGCCGTCTGGTCGAAGGCCCACCCGCCCCACTGGCCGCCCCCGAGGTCATGGAAGTACAGGAAGTAGGCCCGGTTGGCCGTCCAGGCTAGGGGGACGGCCCGGGTCTGCGGTTGCCCCCCGGCGGCGTTGACCGTGAGCAGAGCGGCCTTTCCCGACGGCCCGGTCGACAGCCCGATCATGCCCTGGGCCGTGCTGGCCGTGAACTTGACGGTCAGCCCGTACACGTAGGCGGCCGGGACCTGGCCGGCGGCCGCCGCCGGGGCGTTGGCCGGTATGACCCACGTGCCGATCCCGTCGAGAGCCGTGGACGACGGCTGCATCCAAGACGAGTAGGGCGTCCCGAGGACGGCCGGCAGTGGCGGCGTGGTCGTGGTCGTGGTGGGATGCGGCGACGTGGTGGTCGTGGTCGTGGGCGGCGGTGACGTGGTCGTGGTGGTTGTGGTCCCACCGGGCATAACGGTCACCGCCACGGTGGCCTGGGCCGTCGCTCCCTTGCCGTCGCTGACGGTGTAGACGAACGAGTCCGGCCCGCTGTAGCAGCAGGTCGACGTGTAGGCGAGGGTCTTGTCGACGTTCACGCTGACTGTGCCCTGGCCGGGCACCGTGTGGCCGACGATCGACAGGGGGTCACCGTCGGGGTCGCTGTCGTTGGCCAGCACGTCGATGGTGACCTGCCCGCCCGAGACGACCTCGGCCGCGTCGGCGACGGCCACCGGTGGGTCCTGGACGGGCGTCACCGTCACCGTCACCGAGGCACCGGCACTGCCGCCTTGGCCGTCGGAGGCGACGTAGGTGAACGAGTCCTGCCCGTGGAAGTCGAGGGCCGGCGTGTACCTGACGTGGGTCCCGGCGGCCCCGATCACCGCCGTGCCGTGGGCCGGTACCGACACCGTGGCCACCGTCAGGGGGCCGGCCTGGGAGGGGGCGTCGTTGGCCAGGACAGCGACGTCCACCGCGGTGTCCTCGGCGGTGACGGCGGCGTCGTCGTTGGCGACGGGCTCGGGCCCGGGCACGACCGAGACGGCCACGGTCGCCCGGTCGGTGCCGCCCCGGCCGTCGGCGACGTCGTAGGTGAACGAGGTGGCCCCCACGAAGCCCGGGGCCGGGACGAACGTCACGTGGCCGCCGGCGCCGACGGTCGCGGTAGAGCCGACCGGGGACGAAGTCCCGGTGACCGCCAGGGCGTCGCCGTCGGGGTCCACGTCATTGGCCAGGACGTCGACTGCCACCGGCTGGCCGGCCGGCGTCGTGGCGGAGTCGTCGACCGCGTCCGGCGCCACGTTGCCGGCGGCCCACGCGGCCCGGAATGCGACGGCCGCAGCCGAACCCTCCAGCACGGGCGCGTCGTGCGAGTAGGACAGGCCGTCCGTACCCGTGGCGTTCTCGATGCCGATGGTGGCCGACCCGCCCCTGACGGTGTTGTCGTCGAACAGGCCCCGGTACTGGTAGAGGATGCCCCCGGACTGGTCGAGCACCACCTCGAAGTCGAACCTCAGCGATGGCGAGGAGTAGAAGCGCACGTTGCGCCACTCGACGACGAACCGCCGGTGGGGTTCGGTCCCCACGGCCCCGGTCCTGACGCTGGCCGACCCGTCCACCCACAGGTCGTCCCAGAAGGCGTAGACGGCACCGTTGGGGAGCGGGGTGTCGGGGATCGGGCGGTTCGTCCATACGACGGAGGGCTGGACGAAGTTGACCGTTCCCTTGCTCGACACGTGGGCCCTGGTGTAGCTGGTGCCGTAGAAGCTGAAGGGGAACGGCAGGTCGATGGTGGTGGTGACATCGAGCCCGCTCAGCGGGAGGACCGTGCTGGCCTCGACATAGGCCGCAGCGGCCGGCCGGCACCGGTAGCCGAACCCGTCGCTGTGCTCGTCGTCGAGCACGACGTCGATGACCAAGTCGGCCCCGAGGGCCACCTCGCGGGTCTCGGGACCGAAGCAGCCCCCGGCGGTCACCGTGACCAGGTAGGTGCCGGCCGGGACAGCGCCGAAGGCGAACGCCCCCGATGGCGCCGTCTGCTGGGGGGCGACCGGGCCGGGTGACACCGCCACCTTGGCGGCCACGACCGCGGCGCCGGTCCCGTCCACCACCGACCCGGAGAGGCCGTAGCGGGGCACGGCGAGCAGCCCGACGGCCACCGGGGTCGTCTCGTCCTCTAGGACCACTACTTCGGTCGATGCGCCGTGGTACCCGAAGGCGGTGACCTCGACCTGGTAGGTCCCAGGTGGTACTCGGTGGCGGAAGGCGCCGGCGTCGTCGCTGTAGGACGTGCGGGCCAGCGCGCCGTTGCCGGTGACCTGGGCCCGTGCCCCGGCCACCGGAGCCCCGGCGACGGCGTCGGTGACCGTGCCTGCCAGGGTGCCCAACGGTCCCCGGGGCGACGCCTCGACGGCGGCGCGGGCGTCGAGCAACCCCTCACCCCAGACGCCGTTGTCCTCGGGGGTGCCTCCGCAGGATAGGTCGGCCACGTCGACCGCCGTCTGGTCGAGCAGCAGGCGGGTGGTGGCCACGTCCGACAACAGCGCGGGCGCCACCGACCACATCAGGGCCACCGTGCCGGCCACATGGGGAGCGGCCATCGACGTGCCGCTCATGGTCCCGTAGGCGCCGCCCGGCGTGCTGCTGCGGACGCTCTGGCCCGGTGCGGTGATGTCGGGCTTGACCAGCCCCGCCGGTGAGCCCCGGCTCGAGAAGGAGGCGATCGCGCCGGCGCTGGTGGAGGCGCCGACGGCGTAGGCCTCGGGGTAGTCGGCAGGCGAACCCGAGCTGTTGCACCCCGGCCCGCTGTTGCCGTTGGAGAAGACCGGGAAGATGCCGGACGCGACCCACGCCTCGACCACGTCCTGGTACCAGAAGTTCTGGCCACCACCACTCCAGGAGTTGTTGACGACGTTGGGCCGCAGGTCGGGGCGGGGGTTGCCGCCGGCCATGTCGGTCGGCGCCAGCACCCACTGGCCGGCCCCGAGCAGGGAGCTGGTCGAGCAGTAGTTCGACTCACAGCCTTTGGCCGCCACCCAGGTCGCCCCGGGGGCGACCCCGATCGCGGGCTGGCCGTCGACCCCCGCGCCCAGGACCGTCCCCATGGTGTGGGTGCCGTGGCCCTGGTTGTCGCATGGGGTCACCGACGGGTTGCCGCACACGCGGGCGGGGTCGTACCAGTTGTAGTCGTGGTCGAACCCCGTCCCGGTGTTCCCCCGGTAACGGCCCACGAGGGCGGGATGGTCGTACTGCACGCCGGTGTCGATGTTGGCCACGACGATCCCCTCGCCGCGTGCCCCGTATTCCCCCCACGCCTCGGGCGCCTTGATGGCGGCGACGTTCCACTCGACGGCCGCTGCGGCCGCCTCGCCGGCCTCGAGGCCCGGGCCCGGCAGGGCCAGCGCCCGGTCGGCAACGATGCTCTCCACCTCGGGCCGGGCCGCGACCTGGCGCACGAGCTGGCCGTCGCCCCGCACGAGCACGGCGTTGGAGATCCAGAAGGCCTGGTGGTCCGCCCCCCGGGCCTCGAGCCAGCCGACGAGGCCTGCCTGGCTCGCCCTGGCCGCGCCCTGGAGCCGATCTACGACCGCGCGGCCGCGGTCGTCCCAACGGGTCTGGGCGGCCGCTGTCCGCAAGTCCGCCTCGTCTCTCAGGACGACCCAGAAGTCGACCTCGCGGGCCTCGCTGGCGGCCAGCAGCCCGGCTTCGACCTTGACGTCGGTCCCGGCCGCCACGCCGGCCACGGCCAGACCGGGCGGGGCGGACGCCGCGCCGGCCAGCACCAGAGTCAGGGTCGCGAACGAGACCATCGCACGCCGGCCGCCCCTGGAGGGCCTGTCCCGCCCGATGATGCCCACGACCCGGTTGTCGACCGCCGGAGACCGCCACTGGAGGGCCGTTCGGCCCATTGCGACCGCCCCCGGCCTGGCGCGGTTCGCCCGCTCCTCCGCGCTCGGACCGCGGACGGCGGCTGGCCGCTACCGGGGGGCCGCGCCGGGGTGGCGAGGCCGGCGCGCCGGCAGGGCCCAGTTGACCGCCGCGAACACGGCCGCTCCCCCGATCCACACCGAGACGGAACCGTTCACCGCGGCGTTCGTCCGGTCAGCGGCGAAGGCCACGCAGGTCGTGGTGTGGGTCTCGCACCCCGACCCGCCCAACGCGTTCAGCGTCCACCAGATCGTCCCCAGCGACACAAGCACCGACCAGCACAGCAGTACGACCAGGAAGCGCACGAGCCTCCCGCCGACGAACCGAGGGCGTGCCTCTACCTCCCTCACACCCCTAATTGTGGCCCAACCGGTGTGCGAAACGTACCAACCGTGGCGCGTTTTCCACACCGGTTCGGGCTGTGCGGCTGCACCTCGCTCTGAGGAAGGCTCATCCGCCCTCCCGGTCCGACGGCCAGTTGGGCTGGAAGAGGTGCCACTGGTCGGGGGCGGGGCGGATGAGGGCCTCGAGCTCGGTGGCGATGGCCTGGGTGAGGCGGGCGACGTCGTCGCGGAAGCGGCCGGTGCGGGCAAAGTCGATCGGGGGACGCACGACGGCGCGATGGCGGGGGCCGTCGAAGTAGATGGCGGTGGGGAGCACGGGGGCGCCAGCGCGCAGGGCCAGGGTGGCCGGGCCCCCGGGGAGCGTGGTGCGCTCGCCGAAGAACTCGACCTCGACGCCGCCGCCGCCGATGTCGCGGTCGCAGAGCAGGCCCACGACCTCGTTGGCCCGCAGGCAGCGCAGGACCTCGGTGCCCGCGCCCGTCCCCAACGCTATGACCTTCAGGCCGAACGAACGGCGCAGGCCCGCGAACCACTCGAACAGCTCGGGGGGTTCCACCGGTTCGACGACAACGGCCAGCGGGAAGCCGTGGGCCACGAACCAGGCCCCGCCCACGTCCCAGCCCCCGACGTGGGGGATGGCCAGCACCGCCCCCGTGCCCGCCTCCCGGGCGCCCTCTATGTGCTCGAGCCCTTCGATGGAGAACTGGGCGTCGATGCGGGCGTGGTCGATGCGCCTCAGCCGCAGCGACTCCATCCAGTAGCGGGCATAGGACTCGACCGACGCCCGCACGGCGGCCTTCTCCTCGGCCGGTGTGAGGGACCGGCCCGCGACCCGGGCGGCGTGGCGGGCCACCATCGCCCCCCGCCGGCCCAGCAGGGGCACGGCTGCCCGGGCCAGGCCCCGGGCCACGGGCCGGGCGGCCGCCTCAGGAAGGGCCGCGGCCACGCCCGCGCCGGCGCGGTAGGCCCAGTAGGTGAGGCGGGGGTTCAGCCCCGCGGGGACCGCGGCGGGCGCGGGGCGCGGGGCGGGCGGGCCCGGCGGGCCTCGGGGGAACGCTCCCGCCACCGGGCCTTGGTCTCACGCTTGCTCGGGCTGAAGCCCTCGCCCGGCCGCCAGCCCAGCAGGCGGCCGCCGATCCCCTCGCCGGCCGGGGCCCGGGGGCTGGACCCCTGGCGCCACACCATCAGGAAGCGGTGCACGGCGGTGACGGCTGTCAGCGCCAGCATGACCCACAGGACGGGGACCAGGAGCGACCCGAAGGCCAGCCCGAAGCCGAGCAGGAGCATGCGCTCGGCCCGCTCCATGAGCCCGCCCCGGGCCGTGAACCCCAGGGACTCGGCCCGCGCCCGCTCGTAGGAGACGAGGTTGGACATGCCCAGCACGGCCAGGGGCAGCACGGCCATGTGGCCGCTCTCCGCCCCCGCCAGGTACCACGCCACCCCGCCGAGCACGAACGTGTCGGACACGCGGTCGCTGACCGAGTCGAAGAACGCCCCTCGGGGCGAGGACGTGCCTGACGCCTTGGCCACGGCCCCGTCGAGGACGTCGGGGATGGCGGAGGCGGCCAGCAGCGCCATCCCTACCAGCAGCCAGCCCCGGGCCACCGCCAAGCCGGCGAAGACCGAGATCACCACCCCGGTGGCCGTGAGCTGGTTCGCCGTTATACCGACCTTGCCGAGGCCAGAGCCGACAGGGCGGAGGCTGCGCTCCACGCCCGTGCGGCATCGCTTGTCGAACACAGGAGCTCCCTCGCTCGATGTTCCTGGCCCTCCAAACTACCAGGCCATCTGGGTAGGCTGGCGATCCCTTACAGCTGGTACGCCGGCTAAGCGCCGGCAACGACTCGTAGCGAGGCGCCTTGTGAAGAGCTTCCCTCCGGCCAGGATCCGCAACGTCGCGCTGGTGGGGCACGGCGGCGCGGGAAAGACGAGCCTGGCCGAGGCGCTGCTCTTCTGCTCCGGGGCCATCACCCGGCTGGGCCGGGTGGAGGACGGCAACACCACCTGCGACTTCGACCCCGAGGAGGTCAAGCGGGGCATATCGCTGTCGCTCGCCCTGGCCCCCTTCGAGCACGACGGCCACAAGGTCAACCTGCTCGACACGCCGGGCTATGCCGACTTCGTGACCGACGTGCACGCCGCCCTGCGGGTGGCCGACCTCGTCGTGCTCGTGGTGAGCGCCGTCGAGGGGCCCGAGGTGGGCACCGACATCGCCTGGAAGATCGCGGCCGACGCCGGGCTGCCCCGCATGTTCTTCGTGAACAAGCTCGACCGTGAGCGGGCCAGCTTCACCCGCACGCTCGACGCCCTGCGCGAGCACTACGGCTCGGGCGTGGCCCCCCTCGATCTACCCATCGGTGAGGAGGCGTCCTTCACCGGGGTGGCCGACGTGTTGGGGGGCACAGCCTTCACCTACCAGAACGGCTCCAGGACCGGGGCCCAGGGCCAGGTGCCGACCGAGCTCCAGGCCCAGATCGACGAGGTGCGCGACAGCCTGATCGAAGGCATCGTGGTGTCCGACGACGCGCTCATGGAGCGCTACCTCGAAGGAGAGGACCTCGATCCCAAGGAGCTGCGCCAGGCCCTGGCCAAGGGCGTGGCCGAGGCCTCGGTGTTCCCGGTGGCCGTAGGGTCGGCCACCAAGCTGGTGGGCGTAGACCGCCTGGCGTCGCTGATCACCGAGGTGGGGCCCTCGCCCCTCGACCGACCGCCCGTCCCGGTGACGGCCGGGAGCACGACCGCCGAGGTGGCGCCCGACCCGGCGGGCCAGCCCCTGGCCCTCGTCTACCGCACCCTGGCCGACCCCTACGTCGGCAAGGTCTCGTTCTTCAAGGTGCTCTCGGGCACGGTCCGCCCCGACTCCCACCTGACCAACCCCCGCACGCACTCCGACGAACGGCTCCACTCGCTGTTCACCATGCGGGGCAAGGAGCAGGACCCGGTGCCCGAGGTACCCGCCGGCGACCTCGGGGCGGTGGCCAAGCTGAGCGACACGGCCACCGGCGACACGCTCGCCCCCAAGGGCACGCCGGTAGTGATCCCGCCCATCGAGCCGCCCGTCCCGGTGCTGTCGGTGGCCATCAAGCCCAAGTCCAAGGGGGACGAGGACAAGCTGATGACGGGCCTGCACCGCCTCCAGGAGGAGGACGCCGCCCTCCAGCTGCGCCGCGACGACGAGACCCACCAGACGCTGCTGTCGGGCATGGGCGAGACCCACCTGGCCCTGGTGACCGACAAGCTGGCCCGCAAGTTCGGGGTCGAGGTCGAGACCGAGGAGGTCAGGGTCCCCTACCGCGAGACGGTCACGGGTACGGCCGAGGCCGAGGGCAAGCACAAGAAGCAGACCGGGGGTCACGGCCAGTTCGGCGTCGCCTTCCTGCGGGTGGAGCCCATGGAGCGGGGGGCGGGTTTCGAGTTCGTCGACAAGATCGTGGGCGGGGCCATCCCCCGCCAGTTCATCCCCGCCGTGGAGAAGGGGGTGGCCGAGACCATGTCGGCCGGTGGGGTGTTCGGCTACCCGGTGGTCGACGTGCGGGTCACGCTCTACGACGGCAAGTTCCACCCCGTCGACTCGTCGGAGCTGAGCTTCAAGATGGCCGGCTCGCTGGCCCTCAAGGAGGCCATGGCCAACGCCCACCCTGTCATGCTGGAGCCCATCTCCCACCTGGAGGTGACCGTCCCCATGCAGTACCAGGGCGACATCATGGGCGACCTCAACTCCCGGCGGGGCCGGGTGCAGGGCACCGAGGCCGTCGGCAACGGCGAGCAGATGGTGACCGCCCTGGTGCCCACGTCCGAGGTGATGCGCTACTCCATCGACCTGCGCTCGATGACCGGGGGGCGGGGCCGCTTCTCGGTGAGCCACAGCCACTACGACCTGCTCCCCTCCCACCTCGTCGACAAGGTTGCCAGGAAGGGCGAATGACCGAGACCCAGGGCCAGGCGGGCGAGGCGGGCGATGCGGGCGAGAGCAACGCCTGCGAGGAGTGCGGGTTCACCGACGACCTGTCGATGGACGAGGCGGTGGCCGCCATCGGACGGTTCGCCAAGCGCTACCGGGCCCCGCTGACCCGGTTCCTGCCGGGCGAGGACGGGGATGCCGTTGTCCGCGCCCGCCCCGCCCCCGGGGTGTGGTCGGCCCTGGAGTACGCGGCCCACGTCCGCGACGTGTTCGGCTGGTACGACGAGTGGGTGCGCAGGTCGCTCGACGAGGACGGCTTCGTGGTGGATGCCCCTGGGCCCGACGAGGCGGCCGACCTGGGCCGCTACGGTGAGCTGGCCCCCCAGGAGGTGGCGGCCGCCCTGGAGGCCAACGCTTCCCGCTTGGCCGCCACCTTGGCCGCGGTCCCCGAGGGCTCATGGGGCCGCACCCATGTGCGCCGGGGCCACCGCCGCTCGGTGCTGTTCACCGCCCGGCGGGCGGTCCACGAGGGCAACCACCACCTGCTCGACATCGGCCGCGGCATGCGGGCCGTGCGAGACGGCCTCAAGGGGGCGACATGACCATCAGCTGGACCTGCCCGGAGTGCGGGCTCGACTACGACAAGATCTCGCCGCGCGACGCCTCGGGGGCGGTCCGCACCTTCCCCCGCCGGTACCGGTCGGTGCTCACCCACTTCGCCCTTCCCGGGGAGGACCTGGAGGAGATCGTGCGCCAGCGTCCGGCCCCGGGGGTGTGGTCGGCCCTGGAGTACACGGCCCACGTGGCCCAGACCCTCGACCTGATGGCTCCCACCATCCGCCAGATCGTGCTGGAGGACAACCCGCACCTGTTCGCATGGGACCCTGACGAGCAGGCCGAGGAGCAGTCCTACAACGACTGGACGCTGATGGAGGCCATCGCCGAGCTCGAGTCGGCGTGTGCCGACCTGTCGATGGCCCTGGAGTACGTCGGCAGCGAGGACTGGACCAAGAAGGGCACGTTCGACTACGGCGAGCGGGAGGCCCTCGACGTGGCCCGCAACGCCGTCCACGAAGGGTCACACCACCTGCGCGACATCAAGCGGGGGCTGAGCCAGATCCTCGGCCGGGAGGTGGAGGAGCAGTTCTGACCTTCGCGTGACGGCGCCGCCCTTCACCCGGGTAGCGGTCCCGGAAGAGCTGCTCGGCCTGGGTGTCGCCGATGAGGACCAGCTCGGTGCCGGCCTCCAGGGGGACGAACGGGTCGGGGTTGGCCTCGATCCGGCCCTGCCGTATGACGGCCACCACGTTGCACCCGGTGCGCGACCGGATCCCCGAGCTGGCCAGTGCCTTGCCCGCCAGTGACGGCGGCAGCTCCAGACGGAACACGTCGAGGCCTTCGGCCAGCTGCAGGGTGGTGTCGGCCGTGAGCAGGTTCCAGATGGCGGTGGCCCCGGTGGACGCGTAGGAGAGCACGAAGTCGGCCCCGGCCCGGTGCAGCGTCGTCACGTTGCGGTCGAGGTTGGCCCGGGCGATGACCTGGGCCTCGGGCCGCAGGCGGCGGCAGTAGAGCGTCAGGTACACGTTGATGTCGTCGTCGTGGGTCGTGACCACGGCGGCCGCGGCCTCGCTGATCCCCGCCCGCTGGAGCACGGCCAGGTCGGCGGCGTCACCCTGCACGTAGGTCTCGGGGTCACGGATGCGAGAGGCGTCGCGCTCCACCACCCGGTAAGTCAGCCCGGCCTCGCCTAGGGCGCGGGCCGCGGCCCGGCCCACCCGCCCGGCACCGATGACCACGACGGGCGCGTCCGAGCGGGTTACAGCCGGCCGGGTGGCGTCGTAGGCGTCCAGCTCGGCCCGGGTGCCGGCCAGCACGACCACGCTGCGGGGCTTGACCACCGTGTCCGGCCCGGCGATCTCGAAGGTGCCGCCCTGCCACACCCCGACCACGTTGATGCCGAGGCGCTGGCGCAGGTCGGACTCCCGCAGGGCGGAGCCCACGATCGAGGCGGGGGCCACGGCCTCGGCTATGAGCAGGTCGCCGAACTCGCCGATCACCTGGCTGCGCCCGTCGGGGCCCAGCACCCGCTGGGCCAGCGCCCGCCCCAGCATCTCGCCCAATTGCAGCACCCGGTCGCAGCCCGCGAGTTGGAGGATGTCGACCGCGTCGGGCGAGTTGGCGGTGGCCACCACCTGGGCCGACTCGCTGATCTCCCTCACGGTGAAGGCCACGTTGGTGTTGGCCGTGTCGCTGCGGGTGGCGGCCACCAGGGCGGCTCGGTTCACCCGGGCGGCCCGGTAGGCGGCCGGGTCGTCGAGGTCGCCGACCATCACCCGGTAGCCGCGGTCGTGCAGTCCCAGGGCCTCCTCCAGGTCGCTGACCAGCACGGCGTAGGGCACCTCGGAGCGGTCCAGGCGCCGGATCAGGGCGTTCTCGATGGGCCCGATGCCCGTCAGCAGCACGTGGCCGGACAGGTCCTCGGGGAGCTGGCGAGGGGCGCGGTCGCGCTGGCGGGCCTCCATGAGGGGCACGTAGACGAACTGGATGAACGTGAACGGCAGCAGCACCAGGATGAACAAGGCCCCCGACAGCAGCACCACCACCGAGAACAGCCGGCCCAGGTCGGACTGGAAGGTGATGTCGCCGAACCCCAGGGTCGACATCGTCACCAGCGTCCAGTAGACGGCCGTGGGCCAGCTGTGGCTCTGGCCCTCGCGGTCCATCAGCAGGTGGAACAGCCCGCTGTAGAGGGCCACCACCGCCACGAGCACCACGTGCAGCCACAGCAGCACCCGCACGTTGCGGCGCGCCATGGGCGTCGACAGGTAGGCCAGGACCAGCGCCAGCGACTTCACGGAGGGCCAGCCAAACACACCCGAGCGGGTAACCCCACGAAACCCGCGCGGGAAACGTGGGCGAAAAGCCCACGTTTCCCGCGCGGGTTTCGTGGGGTGTTACCGGTCGTAGGCCGACCAGTCCTCGGGGTTGTCCTCGACGAAGTGGGAGAGGACCTCGCCGTCGACGGCGTCCACGAGCACCAGTCCCCGCCGCGACGGGGGGTCCTCGCCGGAGTACAGCAGGATCCGCCACGTGGGCCGGCTGAGCAGGCCCCGCCAGCCGAGCTGGGCCGAGGCGTGACCGACGGGGAAGCCCACCTCACCGGCGGCCTGCACGAGGGCGTCGGTCTCGCGCACGGCCAGGGGCCAGGCCGTGACCATGTGGTACACCCCCAGTACCCCCAGCAGCGCGCCCACCAGCAGCAGGCCGCGGTTGACCATGACGGGGTCGTCACCCCGGGCGAACCAGGCCAGCAGGCACAGGGCGGCCGTGGCCAGGTAGATCCACGCCGCGATCCGGCGCCGGCGGATGTCGGGGAACGTGTAGACGCCCCGGTAGGCGGTGATGTCGAGGTCCTCGGGGAGCTGGTCCCCCCCGCCCGCGGCCTCGTCGTCGTGCTTGTCGGCCATGGTCAGTGGCCGCCGAAGGCGATGGCGGCCAGGACGTCCATCCGGGTGACCTCGGCCAGGGGCCGCTCGATGTGGAACACGAACGGGGTCTCCCCGGGCGTCTCGATGGCCAGTTCGGTCACCACCGGCGAGCACCGGGGGTCGTTGCTGGGCTTCTCGGCCACCGTGACCACCGCCGCAGGGTCAAGGCCGAGCTCTTCGCGTGCCCACTCGATGACGTTCTGCTCCATTGGTGCCGAAGTTAGCGGGGCCACGCGGCCTGGACCTTGCGCGAGGTCTCCGAGAGGGCTTCGGGCATGACCCGCACCTCGGCCACCGCGGTCATGAAGTTGGTGTCCCCGTTCCAGCGGGGCAGGACGTGGAGGTGGAAGTGCCCGGGGATGCCGGCGCCCGCCGGCCGGCCCAGGTTGGCCCCGATGTTGAGGCCGTCGGGCCGGTAAGCGGCCTTGATGGCCCGCACCGCGTCGGTCACCGCGGCCCACACGGCCGCCCCCTCCTCGGCGCCCAGGTCGTCCACCTCGGCCACGTGGCGCACGGGCATGACCAGCACGTGCCCGCCCGTGTACGGGAAGGCGTTGACCAGCACGGCGCAGGTCTCGTCCCGCCAGACCACCTGCCCCTCACCGGTGCCCCCGGGGGCCAAGATGGCGCAGAACACGCACTCGGGCCCGTCCCCGGCGGCCGCCCGCTCCACGTAGGCGCTGCGCCAGCCCGCCCACAGGCGGTCGAGGCCGCTCACCCCTGGGGCTGGGCGTCGGCCTTGACCCGGGCGACGAGCTCGGCCACGGCCACGCCTCGCACCACCGCCCCGTCGCGGGCGTTGACCCCGACGGTCCCGCTGGCCGCGTCGTCGGCCCCCACGACCAGCACGTAAGGCAGCTTCTCCAGCTTGGCCTTGCGGATCCGGGCCCCGATGGTGTCGTCGGCCACGTCGGTGTCGGCCCTCAGGCCCGCCCCCCGCAGCTCGGCCACCACCGAGGCGGCGTAGCGCTCGTGGTCGGAGGACACGGGCAGCACCCGGGCCTGGACGGGCGAGAGCCACGTGGGCAGGGCCCCGGCGTAGTGCTCCAGGATGATGGCCAAGAACCGCTCAAGGGACCCGAACAGGGCACGGTGGACCATGTAGGGCCGGTGGCGGCTGTTGTCGGCCCCCGTGTACTCCATGTCGAACCGGTTGGGCATCTGGAAGTCGACCTGCAAGGTGGAGAGCTGCCAGCGCCGGCCGATGGCGTCGCGGATGTGGACGTCGATCTTGGGCGCGTAGAAGGCGCCCTCGCCCTCGGCCACCTTGTAGGGGATACCGGCCTTCTCCAGGGCCTGGCGCAGGGCTTCGGTGGCCTCGTCCCAGTCGGCGGGGTCGCCCACGAACTTCTCGGGCCGGGTGGCCAGCTCGGCGTCGAACTCGGTCAGCCCGAAGGTGCGCAGCACGCGCAGGACGAAGGCCAGGAGCGACTCCAGCTCGGGGCCCAGCTGGTCGCGCGTGACGAAGATGTGGCTGTCGTCCTGGGTGAAGCCCCGCACCCGGGTGAGGCCGTGCAGCACGCCCGACTTCTCGTAGCGGTAGACCGTGCCCAGCTCGAACAGCCGCAGCGGGAGCTCCCGGTAGGACCGGGCCCGCGACTTGTAGATCACGATGTGCATCGGGCAGTTCATGGGCTTGGCGTAGTAGGTGGCCCCGTCCATCTCCATGGGCGGGTACATGCCCTCGGCGTACCACTCGAGGTGGCCCGACGTCTTGAACAGGGTGTCCTTGGAGATGTGGGGCGTCCACACGAACTCGTAGCCCGCCTTCTCGTGCTCGGCCTTGGAGTAGTCCTCCATGAGCTTGCGCACCAGGCCGCCCTTGGGGTGGAAGACGGGCAGGCCGCTGCCGATCTCGGGCGGGAAGTGGAACAGGTCGAGCTCGGCCCCCAGCTTGCGGTGGTCACGCTTCTCCGCCTCCTCCAGCCGGTGGAGGTGGTCGGCCAGGGCCTGGTTGGACTCCCAGGCCGTGCCGTAGATGCGCTGGAGCATGGGCCGGCGCTCGTCGCCCCGCCAGTAGGCCCCGGCCACCTTCATGAGCCGGAAGGCCCCCAGGCGGGCCGTCGAGGGCACGTGCGGGCCCCGGCACAGGTCGACCCACGAGTTGTTGCGGTAGGTCGACACCACGGCCGCGTCGGCCCCCTCCCCGGGGTCGACCCCCTCGATGATCTCGACCTTGAAGGGCTGGTCGGCGAACACCTCCAGGCCCTGCTGGCGCGACAGCTCCTCGCGGACGAAGGGCTGGTCCTCGGCCACGATCTCGCGCATCCGGGCCTCGATGCGGGCCAGGTCGTCGTCGGAGAAGTGCACGCCCCCGGGCAGGTCGAAGTCGTAGTAGAAGCCGTCGTCGATGGGCGGCCCGATGGCGTAGCGCGCCCCGGGGAACAGGTCGCACACGGCCTGGGCCATCACGTGGGCCGTGGAGTGGCGCAGCACCTCCCGGCCCTCGTCGGTGTTGGACGTGACGATGGCCACCTCGGCCCCGTCGGGCAGGGGCCGGTGGACGTCGTAGGCCGCCCCGTCGACGGTGGCCGCCACCGCCGCCTTGGCCAGCCGGGGCCCGATGGCGGCCGCCAGGTCGGCGGCCGTCGCACCCGCCGGCAGGCTGCGGGAGGACCCGTCGGGCAGGCGGACTTCGATCGTCTCGGACATGGACGCACGATAACGGCGCCCGGTGGCTCCCCCGACGAGATAACCGCCGGCTACAGGATGTGGCGGCCGGTGACGTCGACCTCGCGGGCCGTGCCGCCCTGGGGCTCCACCACCAGCCGGGCCGCGTAGTCGCCGCTACGGGGCGGGGCGAAGCGCACCCGCACCTCGCACGACCGGCCGGCGGCCACCTGGGGCAGGCACGACACGTCGGTCACCGAGAAGGCGGCCGCGTCGGGGCCGGATATCGTGAACGGGCGCCACGTGATGGCCGACGTGCCGTTGTTGCGTACCGTGACGAGGACCTCCCGCTGGCCCAGGGCCTCGAAGGTCACCCGGGACGGCTCGACGGTGAAGGTCGGCGGCCCCGCGGCCGTGGTCGCCACGCCGCCCGCCCCCGTGCCGGCCACGGTGGTCGTCGTCGCCGGGCCGTCGCCGCCGCCGCCCAGCCAGCCCAGCTGGGTCCCGACGGTCAGAAAGCCCACGACCGCCGTCAGCAGGGCGGCCAGGCCCGTCACCAGGCCCGTGGTCGTAGTGAAGAAGGAGCGGCTCCGTTCACTCATGGCATCGTTTCTTCCACGCCCGCCCTCAGCTGATGCCCTCCGGGGCCAGGCTAACGCCCAGCAGCCCGGCTGCCCGGCTGACGCCGACGCCGGTGGCCGCCGCCTCGTCGACGGCCGCCAGGGCACGGGGGGTGTCGACGTCCTCGTCGAGGGCGGCCCGCACCTCGCCCAGCGCACCGTCGCCTTCCCCGGCCGCCCGCCAGAGCTCCAGGCGCCGGGCGGCCACCGCCAGCAGCTCGTCGGTCCACTCCCAGGGGCGCCGGTAGTGGTGGTGAAGCAGGGCCAGGCGCACGGCCATGGGGTCGTGCTCTTTGACCAGTTCGCTCACGAACACCAGGTTGCCCAGCGACTTGGACATCTTGGTGCCATCGAGGTTGACCATGGGGGCGTGCAGCCAGTAGCGCACGAACCGCTCCCCGGTGGCTGCCTCGGACTGGGCCGCCTCGCACTCGTGGTGGGGGAAGATCAGGTCGCTCCCCCCGCCGTGGATGTCGACGGTCGTGCCCAGCTCCCGCAGGGCCAGGGCCGAGCACTCGATGTGCCAGCCCGGCCGGCCCGGGCCCCACATCGACTCCCATGCGGGTTCGTCGGGGGCCGAGGGCTGCCACAGCACGAAGTCGAGCGGGTCGTGCTTGGCCGGGTCGCCGGGGTTGCCGCCCCGCTCGGCAGCCAGGGCCAGCATGTCGTCGCGCCCCAGGTGGCTGACCTGGCCGAAACGTTCGAAGCTCGACACGCTGAAGTACACGGCCCCACCCGACCGGTAGGCGTGGCCCCGGTCGAGCACCATCCCGATGAAGCCCAGGATGTCGTGGATCGCCGACGAGGCCGCCGGCTCGCTGAAGACCTCCAACACGTTGAGGGCGACCATGTCGGCCTTGAACCGGGCCACCTCCTCGGCCGCCAGGTCGAGGTAGTTCACGCCCAGCTCGCGGGCCCGCCGCAGGATGTCGTCGTCCACGTCGGTCACGTTGCGCACGCACTGGGTGCGGTGGCCGGCGTCGCGCAGGCGGCGCTGCACGAGGTCGTAGAGCACGTAGGTGGCGGCGTGGCCGACGTGGGTTGCGTCATAGGGGGTGATCCCGCACGTGTACATGGTCACCAGCGGCCCCAGCTCGAGCTCGACCACCTCCCGGGCGGCCGTGTCGTAGACACGCATGCGCCCCCGGCCTCCCTCAGTCGCCGATGCCGACGAACCGCACCGTCGAGCGGGCCTTGTGCCGGCGGTTGACGGCCAGCAGCACGGCGGTGAACTCCTCCACGGCGCCGGCCAGGGCCAGGCTGCCGGCGTGCACGGCCCGCAGGTCGGGAAGGCGCTCGACCAGGTCGGCGGTGGCGGCCACGGCCTCGTCGGATGCTCCGCAGATCACCACGTCGCCCTGGACAGGGCGGGACAGGTCGGCCACCGCCTTGGCCGGGAGGTGGTGGAAGGCGGCGGTGACCAGCGCCTCGGGCACGGCCCGCTGGACGGCCTGGGCTACCGATCCCTCGGGGGGCACGACAGGCCGTAGCTCCCGGCCCTCGGGCACCAGGCCATTGGCCATGGAGACGACGACCTTGCCGGCCAGGGCCTCGGCCACCGAGGCGGCCGTGGCCGCGGCTGCGTCCCATGGGGTGGCCACCACGACCAAGGTGGCGGCGGCTGCCTCGGGGTTGGTCCCCCCCGTGAGGTCGAGGTCGAGGTCGGGCCAGCGCTTGCGGACCTCCTCGCCGGCCACCGTCGCGCGTTCGGCCGAGCGTGAGCCGATGACGACCGACAGCCCGACCGACGCCATGCGGGCCGCCATCGCCTGCCCTGCCGGGCCGGTGCCCCCGAGGATGCCGACGTCCATGCGACAACACTGGCACGGACCCGGCGGTTGCGCCCAACCCGGGCCCGGCCCTTGAGGTCGGCCCCCCACGTGCCGATAGGCCACATATGGGCATAGCCTCACCCCGGTGGGACGGCGGTCCCGGTTCAGGGGAACTCCCTCCTGACCGTCTGTTCCGCGGCTACGACAGCCGGAGCGCCGACTGGGGCCTCATGCTGGGCTCGCTCATGGCCATCTGGGGCCTGAGCGCCACCGTGTTCCTGGCCGCCCTGCTGTTCGGCAACCCGCCGGCGCGCGCCCACCACGTGCTCGTGGGCGTCGACGTGATCGCCTTCACGGTGCTCGGCATGCTGTTCGTGGGCCGGCGGCGGCTGCCCCGCTGGGCCCCCGACCTGTGCGCCTACGCCATGTACGTGATCGTCGGCGGCGTCATATTCAACCTGCGCGACCCCGAGACGCCCATCGCCTTCTTCTACCTCTGGCTGTCGGTGCACTCGTTCTACTTCCTGCCCTGGCGCCGGGCCGCGCCCCAAGTCGTGTTCATCGCCGCCAACTACGCGTTCTCCCTCCTGGCCATCCGGGGGGCGGCCTTCCCACACGTCCGCTGGGGCGTGACCGTCCTCACGGTGGCCGTGATCTGCACTTTCGTCGCCCTGCTGCGGGCCCGGGTGGACGCCCTGGTGACCCGCCTGTCGGGCGCGGCCCGCACCGATGCCCTCACCGGCCTGCGCAACCGGCGGGCCTACGAGGAGCAGTTCGCCCTCGAGATCGAGCGGTCCGACCGGTCGGGGCGCCCCCTGGCCCTGCTCGTGGCCGACATCGACCACTTCAAGCGCATCAACGACCGCTACGGCCACCCCACCGGTGACGCCGTGCTGCGCAAGGTGGCCGACCAGCTGGCCCGGGCCGAGCGTCGAGTCGACGTCGTGGCCCGCATCGGGGGCGAGGAGTTCGCCATCCTGCTGCCCGACACCGACCTCGACGGTGCCCACCTGGTGGCCGAACGGGCCCGCCACGCCGTGCGCCACGCCTTTCCCCGGGAGGGCATGCGGGTCACGATCAGCGTGGGGGTGGCGACCTACCCCGACAACGCCGACGACCCTGACTCGCTGTTCCAGGCGGCCGACGAGGCCCTGCTGGCAGCCAAGGCGGCCGGTCGGGACACGGTCGTCGTCTCCACCCGGCGAGCTTCCGGGACCGGCCAGGACCGGTCGGCGGCCCTGCGCCGCCGCCGCCCGGCCGAGGAAGGTTCGTCGGCCGGCTGAACGCCGTGATCGCTCACAGGCTGGGCCTCGCTGGGGCGCGTGTGACAGGTGTGGCTTGTGTTGCTAACGTTGCCGTGGGTGCGAAGGGGCGCTAGGAGGCGTGCACCGTGCAGGCCAGAAGGCTCCTGTTCGTAGGCCCGGTGGTAGCCGGGGTGATCGCCGCGGCCGTGCTGCAGATGCAGCTCGCCTCGGCCAACCAGTACCTCGTCGAAGAGGGCGACACCCTCTCGGAGCTGGCGGTGAGGCTCGGGGTACCCCTGGAGCAACTGGCCGCGGCCAACGGGATCGTCGACCCCAACTTCATCATGGCCGGCCAACTGCTGGTGGTCCCCGTGGACGGGCGGTCGGCCACCGAGTACCTGGTCGTGCCGGGCGACACCTTGTGGGCCATCGCCGAGAAGGTGGGCGTCCCGGCGGCCGACATCGCCAAGGCCAACGGCCTGGTCGACCCCGACTGGGTCCCGGCCGGGCGCCTCCTGTCGGTTCCGGGCGTGGGTTCGACGGTCACCGCCGGGGGGGCGCTGGCCGGGGCCGGGGCCGGGCCGGCGGGCACCTACACGGTCAGGCCGGGCGACGACCTGTCGGCCATCGCCTACCGCCTCGGCGTCTCGGTGGCCGCCCTGGCCGAGGCCAACGGGATCGTCGACCCCGACTTCATCGTGGTCGGCCAGGTGCTGACGGCGTCGGCCACCTGGGTGTGCCCGGTGCCCAGCGGGACCTTCGTCAACGACTACGGCTACGTGCGCGACGACGGTTCGGCCCACAAGGGCGTCGACCTGTTCGCCGAGACGGGCGCTCCCATCCTGGCCCCCGTGGGCGGCCTGGCCGAGCGCTACCCCAACCGGCTCGGGGGCCTGGCCGTGCAGCTCTACGGCAACGACGGGAACCGCTACTACTTCGCCCACCTCGACGACTACGGCGCGGTGGGCCGGGTGGTGGCCGGCGAGGTGATCGGCTACGTCGGCGACAGCGGGGACGCCAAGGGGACCTCGCCCCACCTGCACTTCGAGATCCACCCCGGGGGCGGGGCGGCCACCATCAACCCGTTCCCCTCGCTGGTGGCCGCCTGCCGCTGAGCCCCGGCCCGAAGGCGTACCAACCGCCGAGGGCACCGGTCAGGGCCCAGGCCACGTCGGAGGACAACCTGACGGCCCGCCCGATGTCGGGCGGGCCGGGCGGGCGCCCCGTGCCCAGCGACGGGCGTTGCTCGGTGCGGTCGCCGTAGCGGTTGACGCCCCCCAGGCGCACACCCAGGGCGGCCGCGAAGGCGGCCTCGGCCACCCCCGAGTTGGGAGACGGGTGGGCCGGGGCCTGGGACCGGACAGCAGCTAGCACCGCTGCGGCCGCCCGGGGGCGCACGACCACCACGAGCGCGGCGGTAGCCCGGGCCGGGGCCCAGTTGAGGGCGTCGTCGAGCCGGGCGCTGGCCCACCCGAAGCGCTCGTAGCGGGCATCTCGGTGGCCGACCATGGCGTCGAGGGTGTTCACCGCCCGGTAGGCCAGCACCCCGGGGGCACCGGCCGCGGCCGCCCACAGAGCCGGGGCCACGATGGCGTCCACGGTGTTCTCGGCCACCGACTCCACGACAGCCCGGGCCAGCTCGGTCTCGTCCAACCCGTTCGGGTCCCGGCCCACCAGGGCGGGCAGCAGGGCACGGGCCGCTCCCAGGTCCCCGGCCTCGAGGGCCGCCCCCACCCCGGAGGCCGCCTCCCACAGCGCCCGGCCACCCACCGCCAGCCACGTGGCCGCCGCCACCGGCGCGCCCCGGCCCAGCCCACTCCACCCCGGGGCGGCACCGGCTGGGGGCGCAGCCGCCGGCCGGGGGCCAGCCCGGTATCCCTCGGGGAGCCCACTCCACCCAGGGGCGGCACCGGCTGGGGGCGCGCCCCGGCCCAGCCCACTCCACCCGGGGGCGGCACCGGCTGGGGGCGCAGCCGCCGGCCGGGGGCCAGCCCGGTATCGCTCGGGGAGCCCACTCCACCCGGGGGCGGCACCGGCTGGGGGCGCGCCCCGGCCCAGCCCACTCCACCCCGGGGCGGCACCGGCTGGGGGCGCAGCCGCCGGCCGGGGGCCAGCCCGGTATCGCTCGGGGAGCCCACTCCACCCAGGGGCGGCACCGGCTGGGGGCGCAGCCGCCGGCCAGCCGCCCGGCCAGCCGCCCGGCCAGCCGCCCGGCAGCCCGGCCGTGGACCTCCGCGGCCGGCTCGTGGGCGCGGGGGCCAGAGCGCCGGACGTGGGCAGGACCGGTGTCGCCAGGGCGCCGCGGGGCCGGGCAGCCCACTGGAGCCCGCGGGGTACGGCGGCCAGGGCCGAGCCGGCGGCCGCTCCCAGGGCCGAGCCGGCGGCCGCGTGGACGGTGCCGGCCAGCCGGTCGTCGGCCCACCACGCTCGTTCGGCAGCCGCCATGAGCCAGCCGAAGCCCCGCAAGGGGTGGAGGTTCGCGGGCGGCTCACCCAGCAGCCTGTCGGCCACCAGGCCCAGGGCGGCTGCGCCGGAGCGGGCGAAGGGCCGGCTCACCAGCGAGCGGCCGCGGCCACCAGGCCGGCCGTCTCGGCCATGACCCCAGCGGCCCCCAGCACGTCGCCCGTGTAGCCGCCGAGGCGCCGGTGGGCCAGCCAGAGGACGGCGGTCCCGGCCGCGAGGGCGACCAGGGCGGCCGCCAGCGCGGCTGCGCCCAGGGCCGGGCCGGCGGCCGCCAGCAAGACCGCCGTCAGCACGGCGCCGGTGGCTCCCACCACCACCGGGCCCCGGCCCTGTGCCCGGAAGGGCTCGGCCAGCCCGCCGGCCCGGGCGTAGGGCAGGGCCCGCAGGGCCACGGCCATCACCGTTCGCGACAGGCACCACAGGCCGGCTACCAGCCACACCGACGGTTCGATAGAGGCGAAGGCGGCCCACCGCACGAGCAAGGTGGCAGCCAGGGCCAACGCCCCGAAGGCACCCGTGCGGGGGTCGGCCATGACCTCCAGGCGCCGTTGGCGTTCCATGGGGGCAAGCAGGCCGTCGGCACTGTCGGCCACCCCGTCGGCGTGCAGGCCCCCGGTCAGGACCAGGTCGGCCACCACCGTCAGGGCGGCGGCCAGGGCCGGGGCCCACAAGTGGTCGGCCCCCCACCACACACAGCCCACGGCCCCGCCCACCAGCGCCCCCACCACCGCCCCGGGGGTGGGCGCGGCCGGCCCGCCCGCGAACGTCAGGAAGGCCAGCGCCCGGCGCACGTCAGGGCCGGGCCAGGGGCAGCACGCGCCCGGCCACCACCAGCAGGACGTCGTCGGCCACGGCCGCCACCTGGCGGTTGAGCTCGCCGAGCCGGTCGCGGAACACCCGCCCGGCCTCCGACGACGGGTGGACCCCGAGGCCGACCTCGTCGGACACCACGACCGTGGGACCGGGTCGACCGGCCAGGGCGGCGCACAGCCGGTCGGCGTCGATCTCGAAGCCGGGGGCGGCCGCCAGCCAGGTGGTCAGCGAGTCGACGAGCACGGCCTCGGTGGCCACCAGGGCCTGAAGGGCCCCGGCCAGGTCGCCGCCGCCGACCTCGACCGTCACCCAGTGGGCGGGCCGCCGGTCCCGGTGGGCGGCCACCCGGGCAGCCAGGTCGGCGTCGTCCCCCACCGAGGCGGTAGCGACGTAGGTGACCCGCGGGTAGCGGTCGCACATCGCTTCGGCCACCGCCGACTTGCCGGAACGGGCCCCTCCGAGCACCAGGGCGATCATCGGGGGTGAGCCCGGGACGGCCGGGCGCCCGGCAGCGGGCCGCTCAGGGAGGGTTCGGCTGCCAACCTCCCGGTCACCCGGGCGAGAGTACCCTCAGGGCCATGGCCCCAGCCGGCGACGAGGCGGCAGCCGCCGAGACGGGCCGGGAGAGCACCGCCGAGACGGGTGGCGGCCCCGGGCGGCGCCGGGCGCCTTCGGTCATCCTGGTCAACACCGGCCACGGCAAGGGCAAGTCGTCGGCCGCCTTCGGGGTGATGGGCCGGGGCTGGGCCCGGGGGTGGAGGGTCGGGGTCGTGCAGTTCGTCAAGGGCGGCAAGTGGAAGACGGGCGAGCGCAAGCTGGCCGACCACCTCGGCATCGAGTGGCACACCCTGGGCGACGGGTTCACCTGGGAGTCGACCGACCTGGACGAGACGGCCGCCAAGGGCCGCCACGCCTGGGACGTGGCCCGCCAGAAGCTGGCGTCGGGCGACTACGACCTGCTGATCCTCGACGAGCTCACCTACGCGGTGAAGTACGGCTGGGTCCCCGCCGCCGAGGTGGCCGCCGCTCTGGCGGGGCGGGCCCCTCACACCAACGTGGTGGTCACCGGCCGCGACGCCCCGGCCGAGGTCGTCGAGGTGGCCGACACCGTGACCGAGATGCGCAAGGTCAAGCACGCCTTCGACCAGGGGATCGGCGCCAAGAAGGGCATCGAGTACTGACACCGGGACGACCGCCGGCCCGGCGATGGTGGTCGGCGGGCCGCGGTTGCTAGCTTTCGGGCCTTGCCTTCCGACAAGCGTGCCCGCCAGAAGTCCTACCGCCAGGCCAAGCTGGCCGCCGAGGCCGCCGCCCGCCGCCGCCGCCAGCGGCGCCGCCAGCTCACGTTCCTGGGCATCGTGGCCGCCACCATCGCGGTCACGGTACTGATCGTCTCGCTCACGGGCGACGACGAGGGCCAGGACGTGGCCAGCGGCGGCACGACGACGACCGCGGCCGGGGCCTCGGCCGCCGGCAAGCCCTGCGTGCCGCTGGCCGACCCCTTGCCCCCGGGTGCCCCGGAGGTGCCGGTCATCGTCGGTCCGCCGCCCGCCCAACTCGTGATCGACGACCTGCGCGAGGGCGACGGCGCCGTGATCGAGTCGTCCAACACGCTCACGGTCAACTACATCGGGGTGTCGTGCTCGACCGGGCGCATCTTCGACTCGTCCTACGCCCGGGGCCAGGCGGCCACCTTCCCCCTCAGCGGGGTCATCCCCGGCTGGCAGATAGGCCTCCCGGGCATGAAGGTGGGCGGCCAGCGCCTGCTGGGCATCCCCTCCGACCTGGCCTACGGGCCCGCCGGGTCGCCCCCCAACATCGCGCCCGACGAAGCCCTGTGGTTCGTCGTGGACGTGGTGTCGGCCACCTAGCGCCTCGACGGGCCTGAAAATGGCTCGTGGGCCCGGTGAAGGGCCCACGAGCTGATACGGGACGAGGCATCGACCACCCCCGGTCCGGCCCTCGACCCTCTCCCTGAAGGCGGCCAAGCCAGAGAGAGCGCCGGGGGCTGTTCCCGGGGCTTCGCGCCCCGCCCACGAACAGGTACATAGTCCTCCTCCCCGGGGCCGTCGGCAATCGGGGATCCCCCCGGTCCTGACCCTGACGCGACCCTGACAACCCCGGTTTCGCTGCCCGGGGCCGGAGACAGAGGCGGCCGGCCATGGGATCATCGGGGGCCGTGGCACCTCCCCGTCCACCGCTCTCGCAGGCCACCGACACCCGCATCCTGGCTGGGGTGGCCCTGGGCCTGGCCCAGGTCGTGGTCGGTGCCCTGCTGGTGGCGGCCGGCGCCGGCCTCTACCTGACGGCCGAGGACGGGGTCGGGCCCCGGCGGGCGCTGGTAGCCGCGGCCGCCGTGTGCGCCGGCTTGGCCCTGGTGGCCGGGCCCTGGTGGTGGAGGCTGAGCCACGACCTGGCCTCGGAGCGGCGAGAGCGCATCCGCATCCAAGAGCGCGACGAGATGGCAGCCCACATCCACGACTCGGTGCTGCAGACCCTGGCCCTGATCCAGCGCAACTGCGGCGAGCCACGCACCGTGGCCACCCTGGCCCGCCACCAGGAGCGGGAGCTGAGGACCTGGCTCTACGGCCATCCCTCGCCGGTCGACGAGGGCGAGAGCCTGGCCGCCGCCCTCCAGCGGGTGAGCGACGAGGTGGAGGACCGGCACGGGGTGAACGTTGAGACCGTCCTGGTGGGCGACTGCCCGCTCGACGAGCGTTTCACGGCCCTGGTCCAGTCCAGCCGGGAGGCGCTGTCCAACGCCGCCCGCCATTCGGGGGCGGCCGTGGTGTCCACTTACCTGGAAGTCGAGCCCCACCAGGCCACCGTGTTCGTGCGGGACCGCGGGTGCGGCTTCGACCCCGCGGCTGTGCCCGGTGACCGCCGCGGCATCGCCGAGTCCATATTGGGGCGCATGGACCGCTACGGTGGCAAGGCGGCGGTCCGCAGCCAGCCCGGGGAGGGGACCGAGGTGGAGCTCGTGATGCCACGGTGAAGCCCCGGGTGTTCCTCGTCGACGACCACCGCCTGGTCCTGACCGGGGTGAGGGCCGAACTGGGCGACGCCGTCGAGGTGGTGGGCGAGGCGTCCGATGTCGACACGGCCGTGGCCGGCATCCGCCAGGCCCAGCCCGACGTCGTGCTGCTCGACGTGCACCTGCCGGGCGGGGGGGGCCAGGCCGTGATCGAGGCCGTCAGCCGGGCCAGCCCGGGGGTGCGCTTCTTGGCCCTGAGCGTGTCCGACGCGGCCGAGGACGTGATCAACGTGATCCGAGCTGGTGCCCGGGGTTACGTGACCAAGACCATCTCGGGGCCCGAACTGGTCGACGCCGTGGAACGGGTGGCCGGGGGTGACGCCGTGTTCTCCCCCCGGCTGGCCGGCTTCGTGCTCGACGCCTTCGCAGGCGAGCTCGGGGGCCCGTCCGACCCCGAGCTCGACCAGCTCACGACCCGGGAACGGGAGGTGTTACGCCACCTGGCCCGGGGTTACTCCTACAAAGAGATCGCCCGCCAGCTCTCGATCTCGGTCAAGACGGTCGAGACCCACGCCTCGGCGGTGCTGCGCAAGCTCCAGCTCTCGAGCCGTCACCAGCTCACTCGCTGGGCCAGCGACCGCCGGCTGGTCTGAGCCCGGTGTGGAGGTGGTTGCGCATCGGGCTGGGGGCAGCCGCCGTGCTCCTGCTGCTGGCCGCGGTGTGGGCCCCGACCTCGACCCGGGGCCCGGCCACGGTGAGCCGGGCCGTGATCGTCAACGAAGGAGGCGACCAGCCGTTGGTCCGCAGCCTGGAAGCCCCCGACCTGGTGGTCGACAGGCGCAACCCCGACCTGGCCTGGCTGTCGGCCGTCGAGCTCACTTCGGGCCAGTGCCGCCTCTACGTGTCGATCGACGGCGGTCGCTCCTGGCGGCCCGAGAACGCTCCCCAGTTCGACCCGTTCAGCGAGAACTGCGCCATGGGGTCGGTACTGCCCCAGGGCGTGCGCACCGACATTGCCCAGGGGGCCGACGGCACCTTGTACTACGCCTTCGGGGGCAACGACCCCGACGCCGGGGGGTCGCGCAGCGTCCTGCTCGGCCGGTCCCACGACAGCGGGCGCACGTGGGACGCGGTGACTGTCGACATCGGCCCGGCGGCCGCCACCATCGAGGACGTCCGGCTCAACTTCCAGGCCCACGTGGCCGTCGACCCCGACGACCCGCGCACCGTATGGGTCATGTGGCGGCGGGCCTCCCCCGCCGTCGAGCCCGGTGCCCGCCCCGAGCCCAGCCGGCCCTGGTTCGCGGTGTCCACCAACGGGGGGGCCACGTTCAGCCGCCCGGCCATGCTGGTGGACGCCGACCTCGGGACCGACGGGCCCCGGCCGATCGTGGTCGGGGGGACGGTCTACGCCTTCTACCGCCAGGCCGCTCCTCCGCTAGGGCAGGGTTCGTCCGCCCCCTCCCCCACTCCCCCCCTGGCCCGCCTCTACGTGGCCGCGTCGACCGACGGCGGCCGCACCTGGGCCCGCTCGGAGATCGCGGCCGCCCGCGACGCCAGCGACCCCGTGCCCGCCTACGACCACCGGCGCAAGCGCTTCTACGTGGTGTGGCACGACAACCGCAAAGAGGAGCTCGACGTGTGGTTCTCCAGCTCCCCCGACGGGGTCACGTGGAGCCAGCCCCACCAGCTCAACGACGACCCGCCCGGCACCCGGGTGGGCCAGCACTACCCCCAGATCTCGCTGAGCCCGGGTGGCCGCGTCGACGTGGCCTGGTACGACTGGCGCGACGACCCCTTCCCGGCGCCGTCGGTCGGGCCGGGCAACGTGCTGGGGCTGTTCAGCAACCGGGGCAAGGTGGCCAGCGTCTATCTGACCAGCTCGCGCGACGGGGGCCGCACCTGGTCGCCCAACGTGCGGGTCAACGACGAGCTCATCGACCGGACCATCGGTACGTGGGCCAACAACTACGACGTGCTCGCCCCGCCGGCCATCGTGTCCACGCCCTCGGCCGCCCTGGTGGCCTGGTCGGACACCCGCCACGGCACCACCCTCAGCCACAGCCAGGACATGGCCACCGCCCGGGTCACGTTCGAGACGGTCGACGCCCCCCGGGTCACGGGCCTGCAGGCCGGTCTGGTGGGCGGCCTGGTCGGTGCCGGCCTGGCCATGTGGGCCGCCCTGTTCGTCGTCCGCCGCCCCCCGGCCGGCCCCGGGCCAGCCCGCCGGCGGGCCGGCGCCAGCCAACCCGCCCAGGTCGGCTGAGCGCCCGCCACTCCCCTGTCAGGCCGTGGAGGTTCAGCGGTCTCGACGAGCCGTCGACGGCGCGGTAGAACGGCGGGCGAGCGGTCGCCGTGGAGCGCAGAGGAGGAAGCAGATGGCCTTTCATCCTTACCTGATGTTCGGGGGGAACTGCCGGGAGGCGCTTGGGCGCTACCAGGAGATCTTCGGCGGTGAGCTGTCGGTGATGAGCATGGCGGACATGCCGGGCGACCAGCCCCCGCCGCCCGAGCAGGCCGACTTGGTCATGCACGGTGCCCTCACCTTCGAGGGCCACCTGCTCATGGCCTCCGACGACCCCACCGGTGGCTTCGACGGGGTTCGCGGGATGGCCGTCAGCTACAGCGCGACCAGCCCCGGCGAGGCCCGCCGGGTGTTCGACGCCCTGGCCGACGGGGGCTCGGTGACCATGCCCTTGGGCGAGACCTTCTGGTCACCCGCCTTCGGCATGTGCGTCGACCGCTTCGGCACCCCCTGGATGGTCGGCGTCGACGGCCCCGCCACCGATGGCTGACCCATCCTCTGACCGCCGCGGCCGGCCGGCGCGTGCGGGCCACCATCGCCAGCCGGGCCCGTGACCCAGCCGGCTGGGCGCCCCCTGGCCGACCTGTTCGTGCCCGAGCCGGCCCAATGGGGGCTGCGGGGCGACCCCGCCGTCTGGCGAGCCATGCGGGCGCTCCTGGCCGAGGTCGCGGTCCCCGACGACCCCGCGGACGCGGCCGCCATGCTCCACAGCGCGTTCGAGCAGGTCGTGGGTGCCCGCCTCGACGACCCCGCCTTGCCGCCCCAGGTCCACCGCCCGGACCTCGACGACGGAGGCCTGTCCGCCGGTACGGTCGACATCGAGACGTGGCGCCAGCAGTTGATGCCCCTGCTCACCGAACGGGCCGGTCGCCCCGCACCGCCGGCCTAGTTCCTCCACGGAGGGAACGAGACCTTCGGCGCCCGGACATCGGGACCATCGGCCCTGGGCCTACAGCCCCGAACCCAGGATGATCGGACCGTGGATGCCGTGGCCCTGCGCTGGCTGGCCGGTCTCGTCGGGCCGTGCCCCGAGTGCCGCAACGGCACGCTCCAGCCGGTCCCGGTGGGCGAGCAGACCAACTTCCTGTGCCCCAACTGTGGGTGCTGCTGGCACGGCGAGCGCGACTGGGTCAGCCAGATGAACCCGCTCACCTGTCCGGGCTGCCCGTCCCGGGACCAGTGCACGGCCCCACGCCACCGCACGGCGTCGTCGTCAAAGGGGCGACCGTGAGGCTCGTCGACCAGGGTGGGCTGGAGATGCTCGACTATGACGAGTGCCTGCGGCTGCTGGCCGCGGGGCGGCTTGGGCGGATCGGCATCGTCGATCACGGTCAGCCGGTGATCCTGACGGTCAACTACGCCCTCGACGGCGAGGCTCCGGTCTTCCGGACGGGGCCCGGCCTCAAGCTGCGCATGGGCGCGGGCTCCCCCGCCTGCTTCCAGCTGGACTCCTGGGACCTCGACACCAACTCCGGCTGGAGCGTGCTGGTCACCGGACGGCTCGAAGAGGTCACCGGCTACGACGAGGGCACGCTGGTCTCCCGGGTCCGCGAGCTCAAAGTGACGCCGTGGGCGCCCGGTGACCGCTCCCACTGGATGCGGCTGGTCCCGAGCCGCGTCTCCGGCCGCCGGGTGGGGCCTGGCTAAGGCACCTCAGGGGTGAGGAAGGAGCGGCACTGCTCGCCGCCTCCCCAGCGTCGCCGCGACCGCTGGCCACCGTGGAAGGTCATCTTCTTCGTACGCGGCCGGGCCGAGGGGCGGCGGGGTCGTTAGACTGGCCGAGGGCGGCCGGCCGACGAACAAGAAGGTGGGAGATGGACGACGCCGAGCGTGACGCGCGGCGGGTCAGGCGGGAGGCGTGGGCGGCCGACAACCTGGGCCGGCAGACGGCGGTCATGGACGACCTGGTGGGGCGGGCCGACGACACCCTGGGGTGGCTGGCCGTCGAGCGCCAGGCCGGTTCGTTGTTGCGCCACCTGGCGACCTGGCAGCGCAGCCGGGGGTTCACCGGGATCAACGACATGCTGGAAGCCCACGAGACCCGCCTGCGCGACCACGCCGAGGAGGCCCGGGCCCGCCTCCAGGGGGTTGAGGCCGACGAGCTGGCCGACGCCCGCAGCCGGCTGGGGCTGCGGATCGCCATCATCGGCAAGGGGGGCTCGGGCAAGACCGTGATCTCCTCGACGATGGCCCGCCTGCTGGCCCGCCAGGGCCGGCGGGTGCTGGCCGCCGACATGGACGTAAACCCCGGCCTGGCCTACAGCATCGGCCTCAACGGCCAGGACGTGGCCCTGCCCGACGAGGTGCTCGAGCGCAACCCGGGCGCGGCCTACGGCTGGCAGCTGCGGTCGGGCCTGCTGCCCCGGGAGGTGGTCGAGAAGTACACGGTGGCCGGCCCCGACGGGGTGGCGGTCACGGGCCTGGGCAAGATCGGCGAGACCGACAAGAGCTCGGCCAAGAAGACGGTGGTGGCCCTCGTCCAGACCTTGCTGGGCTTCGGGGAGCCGGCCTGGGACGTGATCGGCGACCTGGAGGCCGGCCCCACCACGCCCTTCGAGCGCTACCACGCCTTCTCCGACGACGTGATCGTGGTGACCGGCCCGGCCTGGCGGTCGGCCATGACGGCCCGGCGCCTGCTGCCTATGGTGGGCGAGGGCCGCACGACCACCGTGGTCGCCAACCGCTTCCGCGACGAGCCCGACCACCCGGGCCTGGCCCCCCACATCCGGGTCCCCTTCGACCCCGAGGTGGCCGAGGCCGAGCGCCAGGGCCTGTCACCGCTCGACGCCTGCCCCGGTTCACCCACCATCGCGGCCATCGAATCGCTGGTCGCCCAGTTCACCCGAAACCAGCTCACCCACCGCCGGAACACATCCCAGGAGGTTCACGCATGAGGATCGCGATCTGTGGCAAAGGAGGGTCGGGCAAGAGCATGATCTCGGGCGCCCTGGCCCGCAGCCTGGCCCGCCGGGGCCACACGGTGGTGGCCGTCGACGCCGACCCCAACCCCAACCTCGGCATCTCGTTGGGGGTCGACCGTGAGACGGTCGAGCACATGAAGCCGATCCTCAACGCCCTGCTCGACGCCGGGCACACCCACAACGACCCCAAGCCCCTGGCCGAGGACCTGCTCGACCACTACGGGGTGGACGCCCCCGACGGCATCCGGCTGGTGGCCACCGGCAAGATCGAGCGACCGTCCGATGCCTGTCTGTGCTGCGGGTCGCACAACACCACCCGGCAGTTCTTCGGCGAGCTGGCCGACACCGACCGGGTGGTGGTGGCCGACCTCGAGGCCGGCCTCAACGACCTCATCTGGGCCAAGCCCGGGGCCAACGACGTCGTGCTGGCCGTGAGCGAGGGCAGCGAGAAGTCGGTCGAGATCGCCCGCCGAGCCGTGGTCGTGGCCCAGGAGCTGGGCGTCACCCGCATCATCGGGGTGGCCAACCGTTCGCTCACGGCCGAGGACGCCGCCCGGGTGGCCGCCGCCCTGGGCACCGACGAGATGTTCACGGTTCCCGAGGACCCGGCCGTCGAGCACGCCGACCAGTTGGGCGTCGCCCCCATGGACGCCGACCCCGGCTCACCGGCCATGGTCGCCGTCAGCGAGCTGGCCGACCTGATCGTCAAGCAGTAGGCGGCGTCGAGGTCTGACCGGCGCCGGGCACGGCCCCGGCCAGAGCCGCCTGGACGGCCACGATGGCCACCTCGACCTGGTCGGGCGAGGGCGCGCGGGTCGTAAGCCGCTGCACGGCCATGGCCGGCACCATGACGGGCCGCAGCCAGCGGCTCACCCCCGGCCGGTCGGACACCCGCAGGACCTCGTAGGCCACGCCCGCCACCACCGGCAGCAGCAGCACCCGGCTGGCGGCCAGCAGCCACCACGAGGCGGGCGAGACCAGGGCGAAGGCGAACACGGCTACCACCGCCACCAGCACCAGGAAGTCGGTCCCGCAGCGGGCGTGGCGGGGGCTGTAGCGACTGACCCGTTCGGGAGTCAGCTCGTCGCCCGCCTCGGCGGCGGCGATGGCCTGGTGCTCGGCCCCGTGGTACTCGAATGTCCGCCGGATGCCCGGCAGGCGCCCGATGGCGGCCACGTAACCCACGAACAAGCCCAGGCGCACCACGGCCTCGACGGTGGCGAACAGCACCCCGCCGTGGCCGGCCACCGCCCGGGCCACGGCCGCCGGGGCCAGGGCGAAGATCGTAACGAACACGGCCACGCTCAGGCTGGCAGCGGCCACCACCGAGCCCTTCGAGGCCGGCTGGCCGCCGTCGGCCACCGAGCGGGACCACGACAGGGCCTTCAGGCCGAGGCCCACCGTGGACGCCAGGGCCACCGTGCCCCGGGCCACCGGCACCCGGCGCAGGGCCGCGGCCCAGGCCGGGACCACACCTTCATGGGTGGCTACCCGGCCGTCGGGCCGGCGGGCGGCCACCGCCCAGCGGGGCCCGTAGCGCACCATGACCCCTTCGATGACCGCCTGCCCGCCCAGACGCGTCGTTGGAGCTCCCATGGCCCCCATGATCGGCTCGCGCCGTGCGCTCCTTGAGCCGGCGAGCGGGACGAAGGGCGGGCCGGGCGCCCATGGGCCGCTCCGGCGCTCCCCATCCCGCCGGCCTCGACCTGGCGGGCCCGAGGGCCTACCGGGGAGAGGGGGCGGTGCCGGCGGACACCTTGGCCAGGATGTCCTCCAGACCGGCGGCGGTGACACCCCCTATCAGCTTGGCGGCCACCGTGCCGTCGGGGCTCACCAGGTAGGACTCGGGCACCCCGGCCACGCCGAACTCGAGCGCCAAACGGCCCTGGGGGTCGACGAGCATGGGCCACTGCCCACCCTCGCGGTCGCGGAAGCGGCGGACGGCCTCGGCGCTGTCGTCGTAGACCACACCCACGACGGCCCCGTCGCCCAGCCGGCGGTGGCGCTCGTCGAAGGCGATGAGGTGGTCGTGTTCGCGCACGCACGGGACGCACCAGGTGGCGAAGAAGTTGACCACTACCCAGCGGCCCCGGTAGTCGGCCAAGCTGACGGCGTCACCGTCGATCGTCTCGCCGGCCAGGGCGGGGGCGGGCTTGCCCAGCAGGGGCGAGTTGGCGGCCCTCACCCCGGCGGGCTCGCTCAGGGCCAGGACCACGAGCAGCACCGCCACCGGGACACCGGCGGCGGCCGCCACCCACCGGGCGCGCAGGCGGCGGCCGGGGCGGGTTGGGGCGGTGGGGCCGTTGGCGTCGCTCATATCGGCCAGTTGGTGAACCAGCGCTGGAGGGGGCGGAACAGGGGGTCCCAGCGGCCGGTGACGAACAGGACGCCGACCAGCACCAACATGGAGCCCCCGACCACCTCGACGGTGCGCCCGTGGCGCTTCAACCAGTCGACCGAGCGCTGGGCCCGGTTGTAGCCCAGCCCGATCAGCACGAAGGGGATGCCCAGGCCGATCGAGTAGAGCACGAGCAGCACAGCTCCCCAGGCGGCCGTGCCGCTGGCGCTGGCCGTAGCCAGGATGGTGGCCAGCACCGGCCCGATGCAAGGCACCCAACCGGCCGCGAAGGCCATGCCCATGGGGAAGGCCCACGCCGGGCCCCGGGGCACCCGGGCCATGTCGATGCGCCGCTCCCGTTGGAGGACGGGCACCCTCAGCACGCCCGCGGTGACCAGCCCGAGCACGATGATGACCACCCCGAAGACCTGGATCATCGAGTCCCGGTTGCGCAGCAGGAGGCTGCCGGCCACCCCGGCGCTCACCCCCAGGAGGGTGAACACGGTCGTGAAGCCGCCCACGAACAGCAGGGTGGCCTTCAGCGTCAGCCTGCGGGCCTGGCGCTCCCCCAGTTCGCCCACGGGCAGGGCGGCCACGTAGGAGAGGTAACCGGGGACAAGGGGCAGCACGCACGGCGAGCTGAACGAGATGGCGCCTGCCACCACCGCCACGAACGGGAACAGCAGGCCCCTCATCGACCCGATCGTACCGCCGCCCTTCACCCGGCCGTCCCCGCCCGCCCGCGTGCGACCACCAGGCTCGTACAGTCGACGCGGTGGTCAGGGCCGTGCTCTTCGACTTCTTCGGGACCCTGGCGAGGGCCCTGTCGTGGGGCCCGGGGCCGGCCGAGGTGCTGGCCGGCCACGGTCTGGCCCTCGACCCGGCCGCCTTCGCCCGCTGGCAGCACGAGGGCGCCGACGGGGCTGACCACGGCCCCCACTCGGCCGACCGGGACCGCTATGTGGCCTGGGAACGTGCCCGCTGGCGTGCCCTGGCGGCCGGGTGCGGGGCCGGGCCCGACCGCCTCGAGGCGGTGAGCGACGCGCTGCTGGTGGCCTCCAAGGACTACGTCTTGGCCGCCTACGACGACGCCCCAACCACCCTGTCGGCGCTGCGGGACCTAGGCGTGACGGTGGCCGTGTGCTCCAACTGGGACTGGGACCTTGACGTCGCCCTCGACACATGCGGGCTATCGGGGCTGGTCGACGTGGCCGTCACGTCGGCCCGGGCCGGGGCCCGCAAACCCCACCCCCGCATCTACGAGGCGGCCCTGGCGGCCTGCGGCGCGGCCCCGGCCGACACCCTGTTCGTGGGCGACACCTGGCTCGCCGACGTGATCGGCCCGGCGGCCGCCGGGATCCGCCCCGTCCACCTCTGCCGCACCGGCGAAGGCACCGGCGAAGGCACCGGCCAAGGCACCGGCGGCCAGGTTGCGCCCGGGCCCTTTCCCCGAGCCCGCACGCTGGCCGAGGTCCTCGGCCACCTTTGACCGGCCGGTCTCGACAGGGGGACTAGGAGGCTGGTGGCTAAACCCTCCCCAGGCGGCCGACCGCCCCGTTCGCGGCTCGTTGATATTGCAAAGGTGCTGGTCAGGGGCAGGTCGGCCGCTCGGCGCGAAGCGCCGATCGCGAAAGACACCAGCCTCCTAGGTCAGCCCCGCACCCGCCCCTGGGGCACGATCAGGGCGATGGTGGCCTCGCTGATGCACAGGCGCGAGCGCGACGGCGGGATCACGACCACCGTGGTGAACCCGGCCCGGCCCAAGGAGACGACCGCTTCCGAGCGGCCGGCCACGAAGCCGATGCGGGGGTCGGCGGCGTCGACGAAACCCTCCCCGTGGTTCACCAGGACCCGCCCGGGCAGGACCCGCGGCCCTTCCAGGCCGGGCACCGACGTGCTCACCGTGTAGTTCATCCTCAGGTACCACTCGCCGTCGCCCACCGGGACGAGGGGGAACAACCCGATGGCCGGGGCCTTCTCGCCTGACTGCACGCACACCGCCCCTTCCGAGACGTTGGCCGCCTCCGCGGGCATCGTGGCCAGCCGCCCGGAGGCCAGCAGCTCGGTGGCCGGCCCGCCCACCAGGGGGGTGAACGCCACCTGCTCGAGGCGCCCGTTGGCCAGCACCCGGTGCACGCGGTCGCCCGAGGTGCCGATGATGTCGTCGTAGCCCAGCAGGGGCAGCAGGAAGCTGAGGCGGTTGGCCGGGGCGTAGATGCGGTCGATCATGGCCCCGGGCAGGTCGCCGTCCATGACCACCGCCCGGCCGGGCTGGGACGTCACCAGGGAGACGTCGGCCCGTAGGGCGTCCAGGTAGCGGCCCGACCGGCCCCCGACGAACTCGTGCATGACCCTGGCCCCCATCCACGCCGACGCCGCCACGTAGAGCGTGGCCACCGTGGCCAGCCCCGCGACCAGCGCCCACCTCGGGGCACCAGCCCGAGCCCGGCGCCCGCCGCCGCCCGCGCCAGCGCCCGTACCGTCGTCAGGCTCGGCGTCGAGCTCGGCGTCGAGCTCGGGATCGAGCTCCTCGCCGGTGTCCTCGCCGGTGTCCTCGCCGGTGTCCTCGCCGGTGTCCTCGCCGGTGTCCTCGCCGGTGTCCTCGCCGGTGTCCTCGCCGGCCGGGCCCGGCGCGACGGCGGCCCCCGACGGTCCGCCGTTGCGCACCGGGAGAAAGGCGAAGCCGAGGGCGATGGCGAAGTAGGCGATGGTCTGGGAGTAGTAGCGGTACTGGTGGGCCACCAGCTCGGGCGTGAATATGACCGTGCGGACCAGGGCCACCGGCAACTGGGTCACGGCGAAGCCGACGGCGAAGAACAACCACCCCCGCCCCGCCACCTTCCGCCGCCGAACCGTCCAAGCCACCAGGGCGGCCAGCGCAGCCTGGCTGGCCACCACGATGACCATCTCGACGCCCGTGAGCGGGCCGTGGTTGACGTACTGGCCGAACACCGCGGGGGTGAACCCGTGGAACCAGGCCGCCCCCAGGTAACGGCCGGCATTGCCCAAGGGCGACGCCCCGCCTGCGGCGGTCGTCTGGGCCGTCACGCCGATGAAGCTGACCAGGATGGGAGCCAGGTAGAGCATCCACACCCGCCACTCGCTCAGCGCCGCCCGGGCCGCGGTCATCACCGGGGTGGCGCTGTCCACCAGGAGCACCCGGAGGGCGACGAGCACGACCAGGGCCACGGCCGCGTCCTCCGAGAAGGAGAGGGCGGCCGCCAGGGAAAGCACCGAGCCGGCCAGCGCCGTCCGGTTGCCCGACCGGTGCCATCGCAGGTAGGTGAGGAACATGAGGAGCACGAAAAGCATCGAGGGCATACGGCTCAACGCCGCCGACCACCACTGGCCCGTCCCCACGTGAACGGCTGACGCCCCGTAGAACAGGGTGAGGAGCATGGGCCCGGGGCCGGGGCGGAACAGTTCGGCCATGAGGCGATGGAAGACCAGCAGGGTGGCCATGAACACGGCGACGACCACGGCCGTGGTCAGGCCGAAGTCGAAGGGCGAGATGGCCCCCACCGCCCAGAAACCGAGGCGGTGGCCGGGCACGAAGTGGTCGAACACGGGCCGGGTCAGGAACCCCAGCGACAGGCCCTCCTGGGCGTCGCGGAAGCTGAAGAAGTCGGACCCGACGAACCCGCTGGTGCTCACGAACGCGCCCAGGAGCGCGCCCAAGCCGGCGACCATGCCGATCAGCACGGCCAGCCTCACTCCGTCGTCGCGCGAAACGTCGGAGACGTCGAGAACGGTCGCCGCTCCCCAGCGTTCCCGAACGCGGCCGGTGGCGTCCGTGACCTGCACCCGAGCGAAGCGTATCGTTGAGCCGGATGGCAGGTAGCGCGGACGACCGCTGCGACGTCTCGGTGGTCCTGCCCGTCTACAACGAGGCGGGCCACCTGGGCCAGGAGCTAAAGCGCATCCGCGCCGCCCTGGAGGCGTCGCCCTACACCTTCGAGCTCATCGTGGTGGACGACGGTTCGACCGACGGGTCGGCCCAGGAGCTGGAGCCCGTCGAGGGGATCACGCTGATCCGCTTCGCCTCCAACCGGGGGACGGGCGCGGCCCGCCGGGCGGGCACCAAGGCGGCCCGGGGCCGCGTGGTGGTCTGGACCGACGTCGACATGACCTACCCCAACGACGACATCCCCCGCCTGGTGGCCGAGCTCGAGGGTCACGACCAGGTGGTCGGGGCCCGCCTGCAGGAGAAGGGCACCCACAAGACGGCCCGGGTGGCGGCCAAGTGGTCGATGCGCAAGCTGGCCGGCTATCTGGCCGAAGAACCCATCCCCGACCTCAACTCGGGGTTCCGGGCCTTCCGGCGGGAGGTGGCCGCCCAGTTCCTGCACCTGCTGCCCCGGGGGTTCTCGTGCGTCAGCACGATGACCATGGCCTTCCTGCTCAACGGCTACTCGGTGAAGTACCTGCCCATCGAGTACGGCGTGCGGGCCGGGCGCTCGAAGTTCCACTGGCGGCGCGACACCTACCGCTACCTCCAGCAGGTCGTCCGCCTCATCATGGCCTGGCAGCCGCTGCGCATCTTCGTACCCCTGGGCCTGGCCCTCCTCGCCCTGGGTACGGCCAAGCTGGGCTTCGACCTGATCGCCCACCCCTTCCGGGTGGCCACCAACACGCTTCTCATCCTGTTCGCCGCCCTCCAGGTCTTCGTGGTGGGGCTCCTGGCCGATCTGGTCGTCACGACCACCAAACCAGCCGACCTGATCGACCCGGCCCGCCCGTGACGCCGGCGCCGCCCCGGAGCGCGGTGCCCACCGGGAACACCTACGACAAGTACCAGAGCACCCACGGGCTCGAACGCCGCCTCGTGTCCCGCTTCCTGGCCTGCCTCGACCAGGCCCTGGCCGGGCCGCCGCCCACCCGGGTGCTGGAGATCGGCACGGGCGAGGGCATGATCGCCGACCGGTTGGCCCGCCGGTTCGTATCGTCGGCCGTCGTGGGCGTCGACCTCTGCGACCCCACGCTGGTGGCCCACTGGCGGTCACGGGGGCTGGTGGGCACGTTCGCCGATGCCACCCGGCTCCCCTTCCCCGACGGCCGCTTCGACCTCGTGCTGGCCATCGAGGTGCTCGAGCACCTCCCCGAACCGGCCGCCGCCCTGGCCGAGATCGCCCGGGTGGCCTCGGGCCGGGTGCTGCTGTCGGTACCCCGGGAGCCGCTGTGGCGGGCCGGCAACCTCGCCCGCGGCCGCTACGTGGCCGCCTGGGGCAACACCCCCGGGCACCTCCAGCACTGGGGCCGCCGGTCCTTCGTGGCCACCGTCGGTCGCCACCTCGAGGTTGTGGGGCACTGGCAGCCCCTCCCGTGGACCATGGTCCTGGCCCGCACCTCCCCGGCACCGGGCCCCGTGGGACCGGCACCGGGCGCCCCGGCCTAGGCGGTGAGCGGGCCGAGCGCGGGCCGCCTCTCCCCCGGACTAGGCCCTGGCCGGAGGCCCTCGGCGCCCGGCGCCGTTACGCCCGGCGCCTGGTGCTCCGGCCTAGGCGAGGCCCGGGAACCGGGTCGAGGGCCGGCCACCGTTCCTTGGACCTGGTCCTGGCGGTCCTCGCGTCACCCGTGGACCGGTGACGTGGCGGGCCGGGGTGGGCGGTGACCGGGGGCCGGGCGCGGTGGCTGGGCCTGGGCGCGGCCATGGCCGGGGCGTTCTTCGTGGCCCGCGCCTTGGCCGGCCACTGGGACGCGGCCTCCGAGGCCCTGGCCTCGGCCCGCCCGGGGTGGCTGGCCCTGGGGGCCGCCCTCGCCCTGGCCGCCATGGTGGCCATGGCCTGGCCGTGGCGGGCCGCCCAATCCCTGGTCGGGCCCCCGCTGAGCCGTTCGGGCACGCTCACCCTCTACTTCCAGGGCGAGATGGGCAAGTACGTGCCCGGCGCCGTCTGGGCCCTCGTGGGCCGGGCCGAGCTCGCCCGCCGGGCTGGCCTGCCCCGGGGCACGGCCTACGCCGGGGTGGGACTGTCGTTGGCCGCCCTCTACCTGGCCTGCGCGGCCGTGGCCGCCTTATGGGCCGCGGCCCGTCTGTCCGGCGCCCTGGGGAACGGACCAGCCGGTGGCCCCGGGGCCGAGGCCGAGTTGTCGCCAGGCTGGGTCGCGGTGGCTGCGGTGGCTGCGGCCGCCGGGCTGGTGGCGCTCCACCCTCGGCTCACCGGCCCCGTGCTGGCCCGCCTGGGCTCGGCCGCCCCGCGGCCTGGGCCCTGGTGGGGCTGGCCACGGCCGCGCTGGCCCGGGCCGTGGCCCCCTCGGCCGACCTGTGGTCGGTGGGGCTGGCCGCTGCCCCGGCGTGGCTGGCCGGCTTCGTGGCTGTCGGGGCACCAGGAGGGATCGGGGTACGCGAGGCCGTGTTCGTGGCCGCGGCCACCTCTCTGCCCGACGGCCAAGCGGTGGCCGTGGCCCTGGTGGCCCGGCTGGCCTTCGTGGCCGCCGACGCGGCCGGGGCCGCCCTGGCGTCGGGGGCCCGGCGGTTGTCGGGCCGAGGGGCCCGGCCCGACGTCAACCTTCCAGGAACGTGAGACGCACCTGGCGCCGGGGGTTGTCGGCGTTGAGGTCGACGAGGACAACCGACTGCCAGGTGCCGAGGACCAGCCGGCCCCCCTCCACGGCCAGGACCATGGACGGGCTCACGATGGCGGGCAGCACGTGGTCGGCCCCGTGGCCGGGCGAACCATGGCGGTGGCGGTAGCGGCCGTCGCGCGGCAGCAGGCTCTCGAGGGCGGCCACCAGGTCACCCTCCGAGCCCGACCCCGTCTCCATGAGGGCCAGTCCGGCGGTGGCGTGGGGGACGAAGACGTGCAGGAGCCCGTCGCCCCGGGACCGGGCGAACTCGGCCACCCTGGCCGTGAGGTCGACGGTCGAGGCCGAGGACGTGTCGATGTCGAGAACCGTCGAGAACAAGGTGTTGCTCCTTCGCACGCAGAAGTACCCGGGGCCAGTGACAATGATGACGATCAGCGCGCCCACCAGCGATACTTGGGCGAACCATCCTCCACCAGGGAGGCCTGATGGCCAGCAAGAGACGTAGGTTCCGCCTTCCCCGGCCGTTCAGGGTCGCCCTGGTCATGGCCAGCATCGTGCTGATGGCGTTCTTCGCCTTCTCGTGGCTCCAGGGCTACGACCGCATCGTGCGCGACAGCATCACCGGCCAGCTCGTGCAGCTCAAGGTGCGGCCCGGGCCCGCCGAGTCGCTGCGGGAAATCGGCGCCTTCTTCCCCGAGTTCCTGCGCACCGCCTTCCCGATGCTGATGATGATGCTGTTCTTCTTCGTCATCGTCGTCATGCAGTTCATCGGGCTGTTCTGGTACCTCTCGCGGGGCCAGAGCTACACGATCTACCCGGGCGAGTACGACGTGACCTTCGACGACGTCCGAGGCCAGAAGGCCATCGTCGACGCCACCAAGGAGGTGGTGAAGCTCTTCGAGGGCTTCAAGGAGTTCCGGCGCATGGGCGGCTACCCACCCCACGGCATCCTGTTCGAGGGCCCGCCGGGCACCGGCAAGACCCTGCTGGGCAAGGCCATCGCCGGCCAGACCAACGTGCCCTTCCTCTACTCCAACGGCAGCGCCTTCACCTCGATGTTCCTGGGCGTGGGCAACATGAAGATCAAGGCCATGTTCCGGGAGGCCCGCCGGCTCTCCAAGGACTACGACGGTGCCGTCATCTTCATCGACGAGCTCGATGCCGTGGCCGGGTCCCGGGGTCAGGTCAGCGCCCGCTCGGTGCCCTACGACGACCCGTTCGTCCCCCGGTCGGTGCGCGACTTCTGGTCGGTCGACCGCTTCATCATGGGCGGGGTGGGCGGGGCCAACTCGATGCTGGTCAACGAGCTGCTGGTGAACATGGACGGCCTCGTGCTGCCCAAGCGCCGGTTCCGCCACATAAAGCGGGCCCTGCGGGTCAAGCCCAAGGTCCCCATCTACAACATCCTCATCATCGGGGCCACCAACCGGGCCTCGGTGCTCGACCCCGCCCTGCTGCGACCCGGCCGCTTCGACCGCAAGATCCACGTGGGCAACCCCACGGCCGAAGGTCGCAAGGACATCGCCGCCTACTACCTCGAGAAGGTCAGGCACGAGGAGATCGACCTCGACAAGCTGGCCAGCGCCACCGTGGGTTACTCCCCGGCCCGGATCAAGAACGTGATCAACGAGGGCCTGATCTTCGCCCTCCAGGACGGCCGCGAGGCGGTGACCTACGACGACATCTGGCAGGCCATGCTCACCGACGAGATCGGGCTCAAGCAGCCGGTGATCTACACGCCATGGGAGAAGGAGGCCACCTCCATCCACGAGGCGGGCCACGCCGTCGCCCGCTGGTTCTGCGACCCATCCAAGTCGGTGACGGTCATCACCATCCAGAAGCGGGAGGACGCCCTCGGCATGGTCGTGTCGATGGAGCTGGAGGAGCGCTTCTCCCGCACCCGGGAGGAGATCCTGGCCGACATCAAGGTCAGCCTGGCCGGCATGGCCGCCGAGCAGGTCTGGTACGGCACGACCACCAGCGGCCCGGGCTCGGACCTCCAAGCGGCCACCATGCGGGCCGCCCAGATGGTGGCCTACTACGGGATGGGGCCGAGCCTGTTCTCGTACGGCGCCATCCCCCCGTCGGGCCCGGGGGGAGAAACCCTGTCGGGCCTGCTGGCCGATCCCGAGTTCCGGGGCGAGGTCGACCGCATCCTCGAGCACTGCCGGGCCGAGGTGACGGGCCTGCTCCAGCGCAAGGCCCACTGCGTGGAGGCCATCCGCGACCGCCTGCTGGTCGAGGAGCAGATCACGGGCGATGGCTTCGCCAACCTGATGGAGTCCTTGGGCGAAGGCCGCGACGGCCCCGAGGTGGCCCGGCTCCGCCAGCCCCCCCGGGCCTTGGGCGACCTGCGCAACCTGCCCCCAGCCAACGGCGATGGCTCCGGTACGGCCACCAACGGCGACACCGCTCCCCGCCCCGCCTCCCCCTGGTCCCGCCCGCCCGACTAACCCGGAGGGAGGGGAACGAGGCCTGCCCCAACCCGACGGCCGCACGAGACGGTCCCCGTCCTCACCCGCCATGGGACCAGCCACGGCGGTGCCGTCACCCCTCGTCCCCTCCCGTTGTCGCCGCCGCCCTACTGACGCGAAAGAGGGGGGGAGGAGCCGGAGCCCCTCCCCCCCTCGTCACCGCAGTACCTCAGTCCCGCGAGCGGGCCCGGACGGCCCGGGGGCGCAGGGTGCGCCGCAGGACGACCGCCCCCAGCAGGAGCGCCCCGCCCAGGACCAGCAGGCCCTGGTCGCCACCGGTGGCCGCCAGCACGCCGGAGCGGCTGACGTTGGGCCCGATCAGGGTGATCGAGCCGCCGATGGTGGCGTTGTTGCTGAGCGTGTTGATGACGCTGCCCACGACCTCGTCGCCCTCGCCCGTGCCCTCGCAGTTGCCGAGGCTGGCCGAGACGTTGGCCGTGTCGCGCAGCACCCCGTCACCGGAGTTGCCGGGGATGCGTCCCCTCACCGTCAGCTCGATCGGTGGGTCACCGGGTGTGTAGTTGCCGATGTTGTCCCACGTGACCGTCGAGCCGTCGGCGCCGATCACCCCGCCGTCGCTGGCGCTGGTGAGCACGAACGACGGGTTGCCGCTCTCGATGGCGTGCTCGTCGGTGACCCGGATGGAGACCAGGTCGCAGGCGAACAGCTCGGTGAACAGGCCGCTGTCGCTGGGGATACGGATCGTCACCGTGAAGTCGTTGCCGGCGACCACCGGGTTGGGCGTGGCCGACTTGCTGACCGGGATCTCGCAGGTGACGCCCCCGGCAGGAGCGGAGGCGGCCGCCTCCATGTGGCCGATGGCCAGGTTGGTGCCGACCAGGAGCGGGGGCAGGTTGAGCACCTTGAGGGTGACCACGTCGACCGCACCGGCGGCCGCCGTGCCGTCGGCCGCGTCGGTGACCGGGCCGTTGCCGCCGAGCTGGCGAGCGGGCGTGCCGATGGTCAGCTCCACCAGGCCGCTGAGGGCCCCGAGCAGCGGGCCGGTGTCGAACCCGCCGGGCCCGAACAGCTGCTGGGCGGTGATGACCGTGGGCAGCCCACCGATCGTCAGGCTCACGACCGGGGTGGTCGGGCCGGCACCGACAGGGGCGTACTCGACCCGGGCACCGTCGGGGCCGGGCTTGCCGGTGGCGATGGCCCGCAGGGCCCACTCCCCGAGCAGCTCGAGGGTGATCGCCCCACCGAGCAGGCTGACGGGGGCGATGGTCTGCCGGGTCTCGCTGACGACCCCGAAGGTGCCGTCGCCATTGGGGATGAGGTAGGTGAACGACCGGGTGCGGGACACGTTGCGGGGGTCGTTGCTGTCGACCGGGAGCGACGAGCCGACGAGCGGGTTGTTGAGCGGGCCGCCGCCGTTCTCGCTGCCGACGAGCTGGAGGCCGGTGGCCTCACCCTGGCCGAACGACAGGGGCCGCCCGACGGGGCAGAAGTTGGGGTTGAACGTGGCCTGGGCCGAGCCCTTGAGCAGGCTGGCATAAGCGAGCCCGCCCAGCGAGATGGGGCCGATCTCGCGCTCGATGAGGCCGCTGCTGGGCGGGGCGTTGGCCGTGGCCAGGCCCGACAGCAGGATCTGGTTGGGGTCGGGGTTGGGGTCGGGCGTCAGCAGGCCCAGCTCCAGGCCCGTGCCCCGCCCGAAGGCGTTGCCGGGGGTGCCCGCGGGCTGGACGATGTAACCCAGCTCGTTGAACAGGCCAGCCCCGGGGAGGCCCTGGCTGAACGTGGACTGCCCGGCCGCCGCCGCCTGGACGTTGACCGCCTGGGTCTGGCCCAGCTGGAGGGCGCTGAGGCTGATCGTGGCCCCCGACCCGTACCCGGCGAAGACCTGGTCGGTTACCGCCTGGGCCCCGACCGGGCTCGGCCCGGTGCCAGCCAGGGCCGCCACCATCGCCATCACGCCGATCAGCGCCGCATGTCGTCGCATCCTCAACCCACCAGCTCCTTTGATCGCTACCCGAACCTCTTCACCACATGATGGGGACGGAGAGAGCGTCGTCGGCGGCCGGTGGCCCGTGACCGGGACGGACGGCGCGTAGCCGTCAGTCCCGGACAGGAGCGACCTTTCGCTTCCTGGCCCACCCGACCTAGAGGCGCCTGGATCGTAGCACCGGGCCCATGCACCGGCGAGGACCATCTCCGGCAGCCGCCCCAGTCCCCCACCCGCGCCCCACGGCCGCCTCACTACCCTGTCGGGGGAACTCCAAACCGTGGCCTGTCGAGGCAGCCGAGACTCTGGCCACCAACGATCCCGCCGAGAGCCTCCCCGTGAACCCGCCGCCCCGCATCTCGCTCACCGGTCGAGCGGGGGCGCGGGTGGCCGACGGCTTCGTGGAAGCGACCGGCATGGGCCGCCTCGGACGGCTGGCCTTGGCCTACCTCGTGCTCGGCCGGGACCGGCCCACCGCCCGCGACGAGTTGGCCGAGGCCCTGTGGGGCGATGACCTGCCCCGGACCTGGGAGACCTCGCTGCGGGTGGTCATCAGCAAGCTGCGCGCCTGGCTCGACGAGGCGGGCATCGGGCGGGACGCGCTCGAGTCGGGGTTCGGTACATACCAGCTCCTCCTGCCGCCCGGCACCGAGATCGACGTCGAGGTCGCGAACCAGCGGCTGTCCGACGCCCAAACGGCGCTAGCCGCGGGCGACACCGCCCGGGCCCGGGACGCGGCCGCGGAGGCGGCATCGGGAACGGCCGCCGAGTTCCTGCCGGGCTCGGCCGGGCGCTGGGCCGAGCAGCGCCAGGAGGACCTACGGGCCGTCCGGATCGCCGCCCTCGAGCTGCTGGCCGACGCCTGCACCGCCATGGGCGACATGGTCCAGGGGCTGGCCGCCGCCGAGGAGGCCGTGTCCATCGAGCCCCTGCGCGAGTCGGCCCACCTCCGGGTCGTCCGGGCCCACGCCGCCGCCGGGAACCGGGGCGAGGCCCTGCGGGCTTACGAGCGGGTCCGGCTCAAGCTGGCCGAGGAACTGGGAGTAGCGCCCTCGCCCCAGACCGAGGACGCCTACCTGGCCCTGCTGGCCGACCCCGGTGCCGACCCGGCCACGGCCGCCGGCCGCCAGCCCGCCCCCGCCGGGCCACCGGTGCCCGGCCCCGGGCCCCACGTGTCGCCCCGCCCGCTCCCCCTGGCCCTGTCGAGCTTCGTGGGGCGCGAGAGGGAGGTGGCCGAGGTGGAGGGCTTGCTGGCCGGCCACCGCCTGGTGACCCTGGTCGGCACCGGTGGCCTGGGCAAGACGCGCCTGGCCCTCGAGGTGGCCCGGCGGTGGGCCCCCCCCGAGGGCGCCGCAGCCGTGCTCGTGCCCCTGGCCGAAGCCGCCGACGCCGCGGCTGTCGGAGCTCTGGCGGCCGCCGCCCTCGGCCTCGAGGGTACCGACCTCGGCCCCGAGGGGCCGACGCCCGCCGCCCTGGCCGCGCTGGTGGGCGAGATCGAGCTCCTGGTGGTCCTCGACAACTGCGAGCACGTGATCGGGCCGTCCTCCCGGCTGGCCGCCACCCTCTTGGAGCGCTGCCCGGGGGTGCGCGTGCTGGCCACCACCCGGGAAGCGCTGCGGGTGGCCGGCGAGAGGGCCTGGCCCGTGCCTGGACTGTCGGCGGGCGACGCCGCCCGGCTGTTCCGGGTGAGGGCATCCTCGGCCCACCCCACGTTCGCCCCAGGGCTCGGCCCGGCCGGTGAGGAGGAGGCCCTAGCCGAGGTGTGCCGGCGCCTCGACGGCCTGGCCCTGGCGATCGAGTTGGCGGCTGCCCGCACCGACGTGCTGACCGTCAGCCAGATCGCCGCCCGCCTCGACGACCGCTTCGCGTTGCTCACCCGGGGGGAGCGCAACGCCCCGGCCCGCCAGCAGACTCTGCAGGGCGCCCTCGACTGGAGCTTCGACGCCCTGGCCCGCCCCGAGCAGGACCTGTTCGCACGGTTGTCGGTGTTCGCCGGGGCGTTCACCTTCGAGGCCGCCGAGAAGGTCACCGGCGACGAGGACATGGCCGGGCTGTTGGGGTCGCTGGTGAGCCGATCGCTGGTGACGGCCGAGCGCTCGCCCTCCGGTCTGCGCTACCGGATGCTGGAGACGGTCAGGGGTTACGCGGCGGCCAAGCTGGGCCCCGGCCCCGAGCGCGACCGGTTGGAGGGGCGCCTGCTGGCCTGGGCCGTCGAGCGGGCCGAGCACGCCGAGGTCCACCTCGACGGTCCCGGCCAGGCCGAGTGGCTGGCCGAGCTGGAGAGCGACAGCGCCAACTTCCGGGCCGCGTTGGCGTCCGCCCTCGGGCCGGGACGGCCGTCGTCGGGCCCACAGGCCACGGGTGCGCTGCGCCTGGCCACGGCCCTGGGCCGCTACTGGGAGGTCAGGGGGCACCTCGACGAGGGCCGCGAGCTACTGCGGGCCGCGCTGGGTGCGGCGGGCGAGGCGCCTGCCGAGTTGGCGGCCCGCGCCCAGAACGCGGCCGCCAACCTGGCCCTGCGCCAGGGCGACTACGCGGCGGCCCGCTCCCGCCTCGAGGCGGCGCTGGCCCTGCGCAGCCAAAGCGACGATGGCCTGGGGTGGGCCGTGGCCGTTCACGGTCTAGCCAGCGTGGCCGCCCTCCAGCGCGACCTGGCGGCCGCCGGCGACCTCTTCGCCCAGAGCCTGGCCGCCGGGAGGGAGCTGGGCCATAACACCCTGGTAGCGGCGTCGCTGGCCAACCTGGGCTGGGTCGCCCACTCCGCGGCCGACCTGGCCGCGGCCCGGGCCTGGTACGGCCAGGCCCTCGACGCCCGCCGGGCCATGGGCGACGCCCACGGCACAGCCCACGTGCTGGCCCAGCTCGGTGACCTCGCCTACCAGGAGGGCGACACGGCCGCGGCCTCGGCCCTCCACCGCGAGAGCTTGGACCTGCGCCAGGACCTGGGCGACCGCGCCGGTGCGGCCGACTCGCTGTCCACTCTGGGCCACATCTCCCTCGTCGAGGGCAACCTGGTCGAGGCCCGCGGCCGCTTCGCCCAGTGCCTGGCCCTGCGCCGGGAGCTGGGCGATCGTTCAGGGCTTCCGGCCGCCCTGCTCAACCTGGCCGACCTCGACGCGGCCGCCGGTGACCTGGGTGCGGCCCAGGCCCACCTGGCCGAGGCCGCGGCCGCCGCCTCGGCCGCGCGCGACCGGGCCTCCCTGGCCCACGTGCTGGGCCACCGGGGCCGGGTCGAGCGGCGGGCCGGCGACCTCGGGCGCGCCGCGGCCACCTACGCCGACGCCGCCCGGGCGGCCCCTCCCGCCGGACCGGTGGGCGCCGAGTGGCTCGAGGGCGTGGGGGCGGCGCTGGCGGCCGCCGGCCGGGCCACGACCGGGGCCCGCCTGCTGGCCGCCGCGTCCGCGGCGCGAGCCTCCTGGGGTGCGCCCGTCCAGCCCCATGAGCACGCGACCTACGAGGTCGAGCTCGAGTCCGTGAGGTCGGTGCTCGGGGACGACGCCTTCTCGGCGGCCTGGGCCGAGGGCCTGGGCCTGGGTTTCACCGAGGCGGTGGCGGAGGCCCTGGCCGCCTTGGGCACCTGACCGGCTGAGCCGCGTGGCCCGGCTGGTGGCCGGGAGGCCGGCCCTCGAAGGCGCCGGGGGTCAGCCCAGCAGCTCGGCCTCGGCCGCCCACATCGCGTCCCAGGCGGCCCGTAGCTCGGCTCGCGCTCCGGCCAGTGCCTCGTCGGTCGGGGCCTTGGGGTCCCAGCGGCCCCTCTGGCGGGGGGTAGCCGTCAGGGCCTCGAGCGCCTGGGAAGCGTTGCGCAGCCGGTGGTGGGCGCGGCTCAGCCGGGCCCGCTCGTCATCGTCGAGTTCCTCTGGGCTCCTGGGCACCGGCCCGAGCCTGCCACAGGCCCGCACGGCGCGCGAGAAGGGGGCCGTCCCGGCACCGGGAAGCCCCCTCCTCCGACCGCCTTGCGCTTTCGCCCCTACCCCGGCACCGGGGCCTGGGCGGTCCTGCATGGGCCTTCCCTGACGGCGCTACCACGTCCCGAAGACCATCGCAGTGCCGAGGATGGCGAAGTTGAGAGCGACGGGACTGGCCGTGGCCGGCCCGGTCGGGCCGGTGGCCCCCGAGCCGCCCGAACGGGCGACCGGGTTGCTCTCGGCGTTCGACCACGAGCTCCCGGTGTGGCCGCTGTTGGTCGCACTCGACTGGGCGGTTGCCGCCCCTGATCCCCCGGTGGTGGAGGTCGGGTTGGAGCTAACCGACACAGTGCCCCCGGCGCCTCCGTCGGAGCTGCCGACGGCCACGCTGGAGCCGCCCACGGCGGTGACCGCGCCCGACGGCGCGAGCACCACGTTGACGGCCGGTGCGCCCGGCCCGGCGAACTGGACGGACACGCCGCCCGGGCCGCCGCCGCCCCCGGCCCCGACGCCGGCCACCACGTTCTGGCTGACGCCGGTGTGGCCCGACGCCGACAGAGCGGCGGCCGTGGCCCCCGAACCGGCGACGCTGGTGGCGTTGCCGATGGCGGTGGCCGGGCCCGTGCTGCCCGAGCTACCGGAACCACCCGAGGTCGCCCCGCCGCCGATGGCGACGGCCGTACCCAAGATGGCGTGGTTGGTAGCGGTCGGGTTGGAGGTGGCCGCCCCCGTCGCCCCCGTGGCCCCGGAGTTGCCGGACACGGCAACCGGGTTGGAGACGGCGCTGGAGGTGGCGTCACCGGTGTTGCCCGTGTTGGTGGCACTGGCCTGGGCGCTGGTCGCACCCGAGCTGCCCGTCGTCGCCGACGGGCTGACCACCACGTCCGAGCTCCCCCCGCGGCCACCGTCGGCACTGCCCACGGCCACACTGGAGCCGCCGACCGCGGTCGACGACGCCGTGGGGGCCGTAAGCACGTTGACGGCCGCACCGCCCGAGCCGGAGCCCGACACGGCGACGCCGCCGCCGCCCCCGTCGCCGCCGGCCGCGACCACCTCCACCGTGTTGCTGGCGCTGCCCGTGGGCCCCGACTGGGACGTCGAGGTCGCCCCCGCTCCCGAAGTAGCCGAGCTGGTGGCATTGCCTATGGCGGTAGCCGCACCGGTCGAACCGGAGCTGCCCGAGTCTCCCGACGTGGCCTGGGCCCCGGCGGCGGTCGCGCTCCAAAGGAGCAGGACCAGCACCGCCAGGGCACCGCCGAACGCGGCCAGGACGACCTGGGCAGGTGTGCGGAACTTCGCTGTACTCATCATTGTTCAATCACCTCCCTTCGTGCTCCGGGCCGGCCTGCCGGCCAGCCCGGGGATGAAGAGAGACCATTGAGGTCCCAGCCCTCGATTTCCCTTGTCAGCGGGCGGGATGATACCGGCCTCCCGTCCCTTGTGGTGCCACGCGCGCGTCCTCGCAGGCGGGTGGCATGATCGTCTCAACGATGGCTGAGGACTGGGACGCGACGGCCTACGACCGGGTGGCTGGCCCCCAGACCCGGTGGGGTTCAGCGGTCGTAGAACGGCTCGACCTCCGGGGGGACGAGCGGGTGCTCGACGCCGGCTGCGGCACCGGACGGGTCACCGAGCTCGTGTTGCGCCGGCTCCCACGCGGGCACGTCGTGGCCGTCGACTCCTCGGAGGCCATGCTGGCCGAGGCGGGCCGCCGGCTGGCCGCGTTGGGAGACCGGGTGACCCTGCTGCCAGCGGACCTGGGCGAGCCCTTGGCCCCCGTCGTGGGCGCGCCGGTCGACGCCGTCCTGTCCACCGCCACACTGCACTGGGTGGTCGACCACGACGCCCTGTTCGCCAACCTGGCGTCGGTCCTGCGCCCGGGCGGGGCGCTGGTGGCCCAGTGCGGCGGCCACGGCAACGTCGCATCCGCTCTGGCCGTGGCCGCCGAACTGGGGGCGAGCCCGGGCCCGGTCAACTTCGCCACCGCCGAGGCCACGGCCGCCCGCCTGCGGGCCGCTGGGTTCGGCGACATCTGGACGTGGCTCCAGCCCGAGCCTACGGTACTGACCGGTCCCGAGCTCGAGGAGTTCCTGGCCACCGTCGTGCTGCGTACGCACCTGGCCGGCCTCCCCGGGCCCGAGCGGGCCGCGTTCACCGGGGCCGTAGCCGCCCGCCTGGTGGGCGCCGAGGTCGACTTCGTGCGCCTGAACATCCTCGCCCGCCGGATCTGACCGGTCACCGCCAGGGCCCGAGTCGAAGATCACCCGGGCGGCGTTGGGCGGCTGGGCGGCTGGGCTGCTGGGCCCGTGGGGCCGCCGACTCAACGCTGCCGGACGACCCGCGACCAACAGAAGGCGAGCACTGCCCCAACCAGGAGGACCACGACCAGCCCTTGCAGTAGCCCAACGACGCCACCGACCCGCTCCCAGCGCTCACCCAGCACGGCGCCCGCCCCGATCAACGCGGCGTTCCAGATGGTGCTGCCCACAGCCGTCAGGATGGTGAACGGGACCACATCCATCCTGCGGAAGCCGGCCGGCACCGACACTATCGATCGGATCAGCGGGACGCATCGGCCGAAGAGGACTGCAGCCCGGCCTCGCCGGTCGAACCAGGCCTCGGCCCGGTCAAGGTCAGCCTCGCGCACGCCGAACCAACGCCCGTGCCGGCACACGAGGGCCCTCAAACGGGCCGGCCCGATCCAGGCCGCCACGCCGTAGAGGGCCCAAGCTCCGACGACCGAGCCAGTGGTCGCCGCCCCGATCATGCCAACGAGGTTCGCGTCGCCGCGCCCGGCTACGAACCCGGCGAGCGGCAGCACCATCTCTGACGGGATCGGTGGGAAGAGGTTCTCGATCGCCACTAGGAGGGCCACGCCCACATAGCCCAAGGTGGCGATCACCTCCGACGCCCAGTGCGCCACGTCGGTCAGCACTGGCCAGTCCCGAAGGGGGTCACGGAGGGGGCGTCCTGGTCCACGAGCATGTTCGTCGGGAGGTGCGCTGCGAGCGGGCGAGGCCCAGAGGCTCGGCCGCCGCTCCTAGTCGGGCGCCACCTCGCTATCGTTGGCCCTGTCACCCGCCACTGGCGGGTCGGTTGGGGTCGGCGGGCCCCTCGGTCGGGTCGAGGTCAACGTCGGCGAGCTGGTCGAGGACTGTATAGGGGCTCAACTCCGTGCCCGATCGGTACGCCGCACGGCTGACGAGGTGGGCCGAGACCGGCGCCGTGACGAGCTGAAGCGCCGCCGCCAGCGCGAGTTTCGCGGTGTCGGTCCCGGGGTCGAGGGCGAGGGCTGTGCCAGCCGCCGCCAGCAACACACCGAAGGTCACCGCCTTGGTCGCCGCGTGCACGCACGAGAACACGTCGTCGAAGCGATGTAGCCCAACGGCGGCGAGCAGCACGAACCCCACCGAGCTGACGAGGAGCGCCCCTGAGAGCACCTCGACCACCATCACCGGGACCCCCTCCGCTCGATGAAGCGCCCCACCGCGGTGGTGCCGATGAAGGCAACGAGGGCCACCAGTAGGAGCGCGTCGAGGTAGACGCCGTCGCGCGTATGGACCGCCCCTATGGCTACGCCGACCACGACCACGATGAGGAAGGTGTCCAAGGCCAAGACCCTCCTTGCGACGGAAGGGCCGGTGACGACGCTGGCGACACAGATGAGCCCGGCCACGGCGAGCACAGCCAAGCAGAACGTCGTGATCACGATCATGGCCTCGGGCCCTCCTTGAGCTGAACGATCGACAACTCGCGGATCTGGCGCTCGACTTCGGTGATCGCCTGGTCGGGCCCGAACGCCAGCAGGAGGCGACGCTGCATCTCGAGCACCTCCAGCCGCACCGCAGCGACGGACGTGAGCACTAGGACATGAAGGTAGAAGACGGTAGGGCCGGACCGGACCTCGACGATCGACGTTCCCGGCGTCAAGGACACTGCGTTGGCAAGGAACCAGACGATCGTCTCCGAGCAGTCCGTCACGCGCACACTCACGATGGCCCGCCGGTACCGCACCCGGCCCGGCGATATCACGGCGAGCGCCACCTGCGCGTTGGCGCGGGCCAACCTGATGAGGAAGTAGGCCACCAGCCGGCAGACGGCGATGGGACGGAACCGGATCCCCTCGCTATCGCGATCGTCGAGGTGGAACAGTCGGGTCACGACAACTGCGACCACCACTCCGGCGAGCACCCCCTGACGAGTGAACGACTCGCTGGCTATCAGCCACACGGCGACAATCCAGGCCACCGCGGCCAGGTGGGACATCATGGGCCCAGGACCGCACGGAGATAGACCCCAGCGGGGTCGAGAATGTCGCGGGCTGCCCGCTCGCTCAACTCCCAGACGGGTTGGGCCAGCACGGCAATGGCCAACGTGAGGGCCACCAGCCCGATAGTCGCCGCGTTCATCAACCGCGGTGCCCGCAACGGCCCCTCGCCGGCGGCCACCGCCAGCGGGGGCAGCTCAGCCGGCTCACCCCAGAAGACGTTCGACCAGATCTTCGTCATCGAGTAGAGGGTTAGGACGCTCACGGCCAGGCTGATGCCGGTGACTGTCCAGGCCCGCGCCGCCAAGCCGGCGTCGAGGAGGGCCAACTTGCCGAAGAAGCCTGAGAAGGGTGGGATCCCGGCAAGGCTGAGAGCGGCCAGCATGAACAACGCTGCAGTCAACGGGGTCCGCCGCACCAGCCCCCCGAGCCGGTGCAGAGCAGCGGTCCCGGTGAGGGTCTCGACCAGGCCGTTCACGAGGAACAGCGCGGTCTTCACCGGGATCTGGTGCACGATGAACAGGATCGCGGCTCCCAGGCCGGCCACGCTGTAGAGGCCCAGCCCGAACAGCATGTAGCCGATCTGGCTGACGATGTGGAAGCTCAGGATGCGTTTCATGTCGTCTTGCGCGATGGCGCCAAGGACACCAACGACCATGGTCGAGGCCGCGGCCGCCAGCAGGAGCGGCGACGGCCCGTCGCCGGGGAACAACAGGGTCTGGGTCCGGATGATGGCGTAGACGCCGATCTTGGTCAGCAAGCCAGCGAACACCGCAGTCACCGGCGCAGGAGCTGTCGGGTAGGAGTCTGGCAACCAGAAGAACAAGGGGAAGATCGCCGCTTTGATGCCGAACGTGACCAGGAGCATCGCGCCGAGGGCCCTCCGGACTCCCTCCGGGACCTCGGCCAGACGTACAGCCACGTCGGCCATGTTCACCGAGCCTGTCGCCGCGTAGATCAGACCGATCGTCGTGATGAGGAGGGTGGACGCGAGGAGGTTGATGACGACGTAGGTGATCCCCGAGCGGACCTGCTCACGTCGACCTCCGAGGGTGATCAGCACGTAGCTGGCCACGAGCATGATCTCAAAGGCGACGAACAGGTTGAAGAGGTCCCCAGTGAGGAACGAGGCCGATACGCCAGCGGCGAGGACGAGGTAGAGGGCGTGGAAGTAGAACGCGCTCTTGTCGGCGCGGGGTTGGCCGATGGCGAACACGAACACGGCCAGCAGTGTGGCCAGGGCGACCGAGAGGAGCAGTACTGACAGCACGTCGGCCACGAGCGTGATACCGACGGGCGCGCGCCAGCCCCCGAGGTGCACGACCACTGGGCCGGTGGCCACCACGTGGGCAAGCAGTGCGAGCGAGGCCGCCAGCCCGCCCGACAGCAGGGCGACCCCGAGCACCTGCTGGATGCGCACGAAGCGCCACAGCGCCATGGAGAGGCCGGCCCCCAGCAAGGGCATCACGACGAGGAGGGGGACGAGGACCCTCAACTACCCTCATCACCCATCGCAAGTGGGGCCGGGGCAGGCCCGCGCCACATGGCTCTGGTGCGGGCCCCCAGCCTGGCTGGGAGGCTGGTGTCTTTCGCGTTCTGCGCTGAGCGCCGAGGCGCCCGACCTTCCCCTGAACAGCACCTTTGCAGTGTCGCCGAGCCGCGAACGGGGCGGTCGGCCGCCTGGGGAGGGTCTAGACACCACCCTCCTAGGCCCCCTTTCACAGGCGGTCCTCCTCGAGCAGCATGAGCTCCTCCTCCCGGACCTGTCGCGCGATCCGCCGGTCCTCGATATCGTCCTCGGCCTCGTCCCCACCGGTGAGGGTCCAGCTCCGGTAGGCCAGAGCGAGGAGGAAGGCGGAGATGCCGAACGTGATAACGATGGCGGTTAGGGCCATGGCCTGGGGCAGGGGGTCGGCCATGGCTGTCGGGCGGCCGTCGGTGACTAGCGGAGGCTGACCGGCTCGGCCACCGCTGAGCAGCAGCAGCACGTTCACCGCGTGCCCGTAGAGGGACAGCCCGAGGATGATGCGGGTCAGCGTGCGCTGCAGCAGCAGGTAGGTGCCTCCGGCGAAGAGCACCCCCACCAGGAGCACCAACGCGACGATCACCGCGGTGCCCCACTCGACGCCTGGGGCGAACCTCCCCTTACGTCCTCTTGGCCGAGCGAGCGGAGCAGGGCCACAACCAAGCCGACCACCACCAAGTAGACTCCCCCGTCGAATAGCAGCACAGTCGCCAGCTTGACCCCTCCCAGTAGCGGAACGTCGAACGAGATGTGGGACGCCTCGAGGAACTCCCCCCCCGAGAGCCAACCGAAGAGCCCAGCCAAGGCGGCCAGGCTGATCCCAAGGCCCAGGAACAACTCGGGGTTGAGGGGCTCCGCCCGCTGCAGCCGGCCGGTACCGCCGGCCAGGTATACCAACATGAAAGCAGCGCCGGCCACCAGGCCGCCGATGAACCCGCCTCCCGGCTCGTTGTGCCCGATCAGCAGGAGCACGACCGAGAACGTGATGACCGTATGGAACAGGGCCCTCACAGCCCGGTCGAGGATCAGCGATGGTTCTTGGCGAATTGGCCCCGGGCGCGTTGGCTGGGGGACTCGCTCTCGGCTGGCGGCGCGTACGAGGCCGATCACCCCGAGACCGGCGACAGTCAGCACGACGATCTCCCCTAGCGTGTCGAAGGCCCGGAAGTCGACGAGGATCGTGTTCACGATGTTGCGCCCGTCGGCCTCCGGGAGCGAGCGGGCCAGGTACTCGACCGAGACAGGCTCAAGGTCGGGCCGCGCCCCCACCGCCACCATCGCGAAGACCGCCGCGAACAGACCGACCAGCACCGCCAGGACGGCTCGAGGAGCGGTCGGTAGCGCTGTCTGGGCGCTGGTGAACCGCCTCGGCAGGTGCCGGAGCACGAGCACGAACAGCACCAGCAGGAGGGTCTCGATCATCAGCTGGGTCAGGGCCAAGTCGGGGGCGCCCTGGATGATGAAGAGCACGGCGACCCCGTACCCAACGGCGCCGACAGCCATCACCGCCCCCAGGCGGTGCCTGGTACGGATCGCCCCCACGGTGGCCACCACCATGGCGGCGGCGACTGCCACCTGTACCGGCCGGTCGACAAGGAGCAGTTCGGACGGGAGGTCGAGGCTGACCAGCAGGAACGTGCCCGGCACGACGAGCACCGTGGTGAGGATGATCAGGAGGTAGACGGGCAACGATCCCGTCTGGAGGGCGCCGGTCACGCGGTCGGCGGCGCGGACTGTGTTGCGCAGAAGCAGGTCGAAGGTGCGGGCACCTGAGGGCGGGACGTGGACCATCTGCTGCAGCCGCTCGAGTCGATGCCTAGCCACCCACAGCAGGGCTCCGGCTCCGATCGTGATGGCGGAGAGCGTGAGAGGAGCGTTGAAGCCATGCCACAGCCTGAGATGGGCTGGGGGGACGTCCGGGTCGATCGCCTGGGCACCGCTGACGACGATGGCCTCGACAAGCGTCGGCGCAGCACCGAGCGCGACGGCCAACGCAGCGAGCACTGCGGCGGGCAGGACCAGCCGCAGGCCGGCCCCCGAGACGGGGCCGACGCTCGTCCCGTCCTCGAGGTCCAGGGGCCCCTTGTGGGCGAACGCCCCCCACAAAGCGCGGGCGCTGTAGGCGAAGGTCAGGGCCGAACCGGCCACCAGCAGCGCGACCACGAGGCCTGCCATTGCGAGGCCCGAGCCGAGCGCCGCCTCATAGGTCGCCTCCTTGGCGACGAACCCCAGCATGGGTGGGACACCCGCCATCGACCCGGCGGCGACGGCCGCCACCAGTAGGGTCGTCCGCAGCGGCCGGTGGAGGCCGGTCAGCTTCCGGATGTCGCGGGTACCAGCTGCCTTCTCGATGATGCCGACGACCATGAACAACGCCGCCTTGTACGCGCCGTGGGCCAGCAGCAGAACCACGCCGGCCAGCGTGGCCTCGGGGTAACCGGCACCCAGCAGTACGACCAGGAGGCCCAGTTGGCTCGTGGTGCCGTGCGCCAGCAGCAGCTTCAGGTCGTGCTGGGCCAGCGCTCGCCAACCCCCGAGCAGCATGGTGGCAAGACCGACCGAGATCACCATTGGCCTCCACACGCCAACCTCGGCGAAGGGAGGCGCGAACCTGGCGATGAGGTACACGCCAGCTTTGACCATGGTCGCGGAGTGGAGGTAGGCGCTGACCGGGGTGGGGGCGGCCATGGCCCCTGGGAGCCAGAAGTGGAATGGCACCTGAGCCGACTTGGTGAATGCCCCGAGCAGGACCAGCACCAGCGCGACCTCCACCACTGCCCCGCGAGGGGGGTCGGCAAGGATCTGGGTCAGCGACCACGACCCGGCTTCCTGGGCGAGCAGGACGAAGCCCGCGAGCATGGCGAGGCCCCCGACCCCGGTGGTGAGTAGTGCTCGCAATGCGGCGGAGCGGGCGGCGGCCGACCGGTCGTCGTTGCCGATCAGCAAGTAGGAGGTGATCGAGGTCGCCTCCCAGAACAGGAAGATGGCCAGCAGGTTGTCGGTGACGACGAGGCCCAGCATCGCTCCCGAGAACCCCATCAAGAGGCTGGCCAGGCGGCCGAGGTCAGGCCGCTCGCCGAAGTAGGCGAAGCCGTAGGCGAAGATCAGCGCGCCGATCCCAGATACGAGCAGCACCATGACCAGCGAGAACGAGTCGACCCGGACCGCGATCTCGAACCCCAGGTCGGGTGCCCAGCCGATTCGTTCCTCCACGGGAGCACCGTCGAGGATCCGCGGGGCCGTGGTCGCCACCCAGAGCAGGACCGCGCCCGGCACGGCGGCCAGGACGAGCAGGCCTCGTGGCCCGGCCCGGCGCACCAGGGGCACGGCAGCCAAGGCGGCGGCCAGGTGCAGCGCCAGCAGGGTGCTCACCCATCCCGGCCCACCCGTCACCGGCGATCCATCCCGGCGAGGCCCCCTGACCGGCTCACCAGGTCGGGGACCTCACCCGCGACGGGTGCCGGCCCGTCAGGTGCGAGGGCCGCGTGTGCCCAACCGAGGGCCAAGGTCAGTTCCTCCTCCGACCGGGCTTGCGCCGCTTGTTCTTCCGCGGGCGGGGTGCCGCCGCCGCCGGCCGGGCCGGCGTGGGCCGGGTTTGCGATACCGGCCGCTGGGGTGTGGGTGGGCGCGACCGGACGGCGACGGCTCGGGACCGGTCGGCATCACCACCAGGGTCCGCTCCTTGGTGACCGTGGCTTCGCGCCTGCGCGAGGGGCGCGCTTGCGGAGGCTGGCTGGGCCCGCTCGGCTTGTGGTGGCCTACGGTCACCCGAGCCCCAATGGTTCTCCAGCCACAATGCGACGGGAGTAGCTGTAAGGACGGAGGAATAGGTCCCGACGACGAGGCCGACCAGCAATGCCAAGGCGAAGTCAGCGAGCGTGTCGCCGCCGAACTGCCACAGCACGACGAGGATGAACATTGCCCCCAACCCTGTGTTGATCGTCCGAGGAACGGTTTGGAGGCATGCGTCGTTGGCCACAACCCGCAACAGCTCCCTCGGCCGGGCGCGCCGCAACTCGCGTATGCGGTCGAACACCACGACCGAGTCGTTAACAGAGTAGCCGATGACCGTGAGAAGTGCGGCGAGGAACACGCCATCGAGGTCCTTGCCCAGCCAAGCGAACAACCCGAGCAGGATGAGGACATCGTGGACCATCGCCACTACCGCACCCGCTCCGTAGGTCCACTTGAAGCGTACGGCGAGATAGGCCAACTGGGCCGCCAGCGCGATCGCCAGCGCTATCAGCGCCTTACGGCGGAGCTCGTCGCCGATGGTCGGCCCGACGAACTCGTCGCGCATCACCTCCGCCCGCCCTCCGACCGCCTCGACTGCAGCGACCACGCGCGACTGCTCCTCTGGCGTCAGGGTCTCGATCCGGACGGTGAGCTGGGCGTCTCCCGCAGCCTGTACGACTGCCCTTGGGAACCCAGCGCGAGCCAGTTCCGACCGGACGAGGTCGAGGTCGGGCGGTCGCTCCGTCCGGTACTCGATGAGGCGCCCGCCGGAGAACTCCAGCCCTAGGTCGAGGCCCTTGACTCCCACCCCGGTTATGGCGAGGACCACCGCCAGCCCCGACGCACCCAGGAAGCGGCCGCTGTGGCGCATGAGGTCCGGGCGAGCCGTCGAGATCCACGTCCGCAACCTGGCGCCGACCTCGAGGCCCAGCAGGCGGGGCCGGTTACGCAGGCGGGTGCGGAGCACTACGTCGACCATCAGCCGCGTCACCACCAGGGCCGTGAACATCGACGTGAGCACCCCGACCGTGACCGTCACACCGAATCCCCTGACGGCCCCGGACGCGAAGAAGAACAGCAACATGGCTGCGATGACCGTCGTGGCGTTGGAATCAGCGATGGCGCTCCAGGCGCGCCGGAACCCGTTCCGGCCTGCGGCTCGCGTCGATGCGCCCCCGGCGTGCTCCTCCTTGATCCTTTCGTAGACGAGGACGTTCGCGTCGACAGCCATCCCGACGGCGAGCACGAAGCCCGCTATGCCCGGAAGCGTGAGCGTCGCCCCTAGTAGGAGTAGGACCGCGAAGCTGAGCGCCCCGTAGACGCCGAGGGCGATCACCGCCAGCACTCCGAGCAGGCGGTAGTACACAACCATGTAGAGAGCCGTCAGCAGCGCCCCGATGATGGCCGCCTTGATGCTCGCCTCGATGGCCGCCTTGCCCAAGGTGGGCCCGATCGTGGTCTGGCCGACGATCTCGACCGGGACCGGTAGAGCGCCTGCTCGTATCAGCAGGGCCAGCTCTCGGGCCTCGGCCTGGGAGAAGTTGCCGGTGATGACCGTCGTCCCGCCGCTGATGCCGCGCGGGCAGTTCACCTCGGCCGCCACCTCGGGGCTGGAGATCACGTCCTCGTCGAGCACGATGGCGATGCGCCGGGCCGGGTCGCCCAGGGGGGCGCAGGCGGCCTGGCCGGTGAGCGTCTCCCACCTACGGCTGCCGTCGCCCCGGAAGTCGACCTGGACCTGCCAGGTGACGGCGAACTCGCCCGCCACCCGGGCGGTGGCCGTAGCCACGTCGTCGCCCGTCACCGCCGCCGGCGCCAGGCGCAAGGGCTCGCCCGACTCGGCGAAGAGCACGAGGTCGTCGGGCTCTGGTGCGCCCGCCAGCACGGGGTGGAAGCGCAGCTGGGCCGTACGCCCGATGATGTCCACCGCCTCATCGGGGTCCTCCACTCCCGGTAGCTCGATGAGTATGCGCCGGTCACCAGAGCGCTGCAGCGAAGGCTCGGTCACCCCCAAGGCGTCGACGCGGCGGCGCAGCACCTCCAGGGTGCGGTTCACGGTGTCGCCGTCGACCCTCTGGCGCTCGCTGTCCTGGGCCTCCAGGATGATCTGGGTGCCACCTTTGAGGTCGAGCCCCAGGCGGGCCGGCTGGGTGGCGATCAGGACGACGGCGCCCACCACGAGGGCCAACACGGCGATGGCGCGCCAACGGACTTGCTGCACAGGGAAGCCTCCAGGTGGGCCGTCCCGGCGGGGCGGCGTTCAGGACGAGGACAGGACTGGGGTCAGCAGCACGAGGCGCCAGGCGGCCCGCGGGGGCGCACGGCCAAGGTGAGCGTGGCCGGGAGGGTGACGACGCCGGGCCAGGCCGGGCGCCATCCGGCACCCGCGGCAGCCATGCCGACGGCGGCTGCCAGCACGGCCGCCACCAGGGAGGAGCCTTGCTCGACGGCCATCCGCTTGGCCGGCGCCAGGGCCATCTCCCGCTCGAGGCTCTGGAGGAGGGCACCCGCTCCCGCCCTGGTCTCGGGCACGCCCTCCGGCCGGGCGCGCGCCGTAACGTCGGCGGCCACCACGACGGCGACCAGCGCGAGGGGTACCAGCAGTACGGCAGGCAGGCGCCGGGTACGGGCCACGGCTCCCCAGCCTATGCGCGGGCCCCGGAACAGGGAGGGCTGTGCTGCGGTTTAGACCAGATAGTTGACACCGCAACCACTGGAGCGCCCGAATGCCCGCCGCCACTGCCGACCCGCTGAGCCTTCCCCGCCTGCCCCTCCCCGGCCCCGGTTCGGCCGCCAGGCCGGTGGCCCTGGTAACGACCGCCCCGAGCGGGTTCGAAGGCGAGGGCTTCCCCGTGCGCCGGGCGTTCTCCGGGGCGCCCCTCGAAGCCCTCGACCCGTTCATCCACATGGACGAGATGGGGGCCGTCGACTACGGGCCGGGCGAACCCCGGGGTACGAGCTGGCACCCCCACCGCGGGTTCGAGACCGTGACCTACATGCTCGAAGGTGCGTTCCAGCACCAGGACTCCCACGGTGGGGGCGGGCTCATCGCCGACGGCGACACCCAGTGGATGACGGCCGGGGCGGGCATCTTGCACATCGAGACCCCACCCGAGGAGCTGGTGGTCAGCGGAGGGCTGCTCCACGGCCTCCAGCTCTGGGTCAACCTGCCCGCCCGCCAGAAGTGGTCACCGCCCCGCTACCAGAGCCTGGCCGGGTCCCGGGCCGCCATGGTCGCCTCGGCCGACGGCGGCGCGCTCGTGCGGGTCATCGCCGGCGACGTGGCCGGCCACGCCGGGCCGGGGTCGACGCACACGCCCATGGCCTTCGTCCACGCCTCGCTGGCACCGGGGGCCGCGCTCGACCTCCCCTGGCCGGAGGGGTTCAACGCACTGGCCTACGTCATGTCGGGCGCGGGCACGGCCGGGCCCGAGGGCCGGCCCCTGGCCTCGGGTCAACTGGCTGTCTTCGGCCCCGGCGGGCACCTGCGGCTGGTGGCCGGGGCCCGCCCCGGCGGCGGTGACGGCCGGCCTGCGGCCGAGGACCTGGACGTGATCGTGCTGGGCGGCCAGCCCATCCGCGAGCCGGTGGCGTGGTACGGGCCGTTCGTCATGAACGACAGGGCGGAACTGGTCCAGGCCATGGAGGACTACCGCTGCGGCCGCCTGGGCGTCGTCCCGCCCGGGGCACTGATGCCCCATGGGGCGGCTCGGCCAACCAATCGCTGAGGCCCGGGGCGGCACCACCACCGCAGCCATGGCAGGCATTACCTTCCTGCCATGGCTGCTCGGAAGGTGATGGCGATGGTGTTGGCCGGTGGCGAGGGCAAGCGCCTCCACCCACTGACCGCCGACCGGGCCAAGCCCGCCGTCCCGTTCGGCGGCCACTACCGGCTCATCGACTTCGTGCTGTCCAACCTGGCCAACGGTGGCTTCCTGCGCATCGTCGTGCTGACCCAGTACAAGAGCCACAGCCTCGACCTGCACATCTCCCGCACGTGGCGGCTGTCGACGCTCCTGAGCGACTACGTGACGCCCGTGCCCGCCCAGATGCGCCTGGGGCCGCGCTGGTTCCTGGGCTCGGCCGACGCCCTCTACCAGAACCTCAACCTGGTCTGGGACGAGCAGCCCGACCACATCCTGGTTTTTGGCGCCGACCACATCTACCGCATGGACCCCCGCCAGATGCTCGAACAGCACATGGTCTCGGGGGCGGGCGTGACGGTGGCCGCCATCCCCGTGCCCGAAGGCGAGGCCAGCGCCTTCGGCGTGCTCGAACCGGGCGAGGGCACCCGCATCCGGCGCTTCTGGGAGAAGCCCGACGACGCCGGCGGCCTCCAGAACGCACCGGGCACGGTGCTGGCGTCCATGGGCAACTACGTGTTCAGCACCGACGTGCTGGTCGACGCCGTGCGGGCCGACGCGGCCGACGAGTCGTCGGTCCACGACGTGGGGGGCAGCATCCTGCCCATGCTCGTGTCCCAGGGGGTGGCCCACTACTACGACTTCGCCACCAACGAGGTACCCGGGGCCACCGACCGTGACCGGGCCTACTGGCGCGACGTTGGGACCATCGACTCCTACCACGAGTCGCACATGGACCTGGTATCGGTCCACCCCGTGTTCAACCTCTACAACGAAAAGTGGCCCATCTACACGTCCAACCCGCCCCTGCCCCCGGCCAAGTTCGTGCTCGAGGACCACGGCCGTACCGGCCAGGCCATCAACTCGCTGGTCTGCGCCGGCTCGATCATCTCGGGCGGGACGGTGCGGGGGTCGGTGATCTCGCCCGGCGCGCACGTGCAGCCCGGGGCCCTGGTGGAGGACTCGGTCATCATGCACAAGGTGGTGGTCGAGCCGGGGGCCGTCGTGCGCCGGGCCATCATCGACAAGAACGTGGTGGTGCCCGCGGGCGCCCGCATCGGCGTCGACGCCGCCCGCGACCGCGAGCGGTTCACCGTCAGCGAGCGGGGCATCGTCGTGCTGGGCAAGGGCGAGCAGGTCCCCCACCCTTGAAGGTAGCCCTGCTGACCCGTGAGTTCCCGCCCGAGGTCTATGGGGGGGCCGGGGTACACGTCGAGCACCTGGCGGCCGAGCTGGCCGAGCTGGTCGATGTCGGCGTCCACTGCTTCGGCCGGCCCCGGCCGTCGGGGCTGGTGGCCGGCAACTACGAGATGGCACCCGGGGCCGACCCGGCCCTGGGCGCCATCGCCGTCGACCTGCAGATGGCCGCGGCCGTGGCCGGGGCCGACGTGGTCCACACCCACACGTGGTACACGAACATGGCCGGCCACCTGGCCAAGCTGCGCCACGGCATCCCCCACGTGATGACCAGCCACAGCCTGGAGCCCCTGCGGCCATGGAAGCAGGAACAGCTCGGGGGCGGCTACGAGGTGTCGCGTTTCTGCGAGCGAACGGCCATCGAGGCGGCCGACGCCGTGATCGCCGTCTCAGGGGCCATGCGCGACGACGTGTTGGCCACCTACCCGGCCGTGGGCCCCGACCGGGTGGTGGTCGTGCACAACGGCGTCGACGCCGACGCCTATCACCCCGACCCGTCGACCGAGGCCCTCGATCGGGTGGGCCTGGCCCCGGAGCGCCCCTACGCCCTTTTCGTGGGCCGTATCACCCGCCAGAAGGGCATCGGGCACCTGCTGGACGCAGTGCCCCTGCTCGACCCGGGCATGGTCGTGGTCCTGTGCGCCTCGGCCCCCGACACCGAGGCCGAGGGGGCCGAGCTCGAGGCCCGCCTGGCCGACCTCGCCAGCCGGTCGGGCCCGGGCGCCCAGGTGGTATGGGTACGCGACGCCCTGCCCCGTCCCCAGGTCGTACAGCTGCTGACCCATGCCGCGGCCTTCGTATGCCCGTCGGTCTACGAGCCCTTCGGGCTGGTCAACGTGGAGGCCATGGCCTGCGAGGCCCCGGTGGTGGCCACCGCCGTGGGCGGCATCCCCGAGATCGTCGTCGACGGCGAGACGGGCTGGCTGGTGCCCTACGACGCCGGGGACCCCCAGGCCGTGGCCGCCGGCCTGGCCGCCCGGGTCAACGAGCTGGTGGCCGGCCCCGACCAGGCCCGCCGGTTCGGCCAGGCCGGCCGCCGCCGGGTGCTGGCCGAGTTCGCCTGGCCCGCCATCGCCCGCCGCACCGTCGAGGTGTACGAGACGGCGATCTCGTCGTCCCACTGAACAGCCTGGTCACGTAGCAGTACTGCTACGCTCTAGTTGTGGCCGACATACCTGCCCGCGACCTGCGCAACGACGTGAGCGCCGTTCTGCGTCGGGTCGAGGGCGGCGAGCGCCTTCGGGTGACCGTGAGCGGCCGGCCGGTGGCCGAGCTCTCGCCCCTCCCGGCCCGGCCCCGGTCCATCGCCTGGGACGATTTCGAGCGGGGGCTGGAGAAGGCGCGCGCCGATGCCGGCCTGGCCCGCCAGCTCCGCGAGCTCGTCGGCGACATGACCGACGATCCCGATGGCGGGTGAGCACCGGCCGGCCCTCGCGCTGGCGGACACGTCGCTGTTCATCGCTCAGGAGCAGGATCGATCGATCACCGGCGCACCACCCGAGCGAGTAGTGGTCTCGGTCGTCACCGTCGGGGAGCTCTCGCTCGGCGTGCTCGCCGCCGAAGGCGACGCTCGCGCTCAACGGCTGCAGACCTTGCGCTGGGCCGAGGCCCTCGATCCCTTGCCGATAACCCGTGAAGTGGCCGAGACGTGGGCCGCGCTCCGGTTGTCGTTGCGCGACGCCGGCCGGCGGATGCCGCTCAACGACTCGTGGATCGCAGCCACCGCCATCACCGAGGGGATCCCGGTGGTGAGCCAGGACGACGACTACGACGGCGTCCCCGGCCTGTCGGTCATCCGCGTTTGACCCCTCGGGTACCTACTGCGGCGTCAGCCGTCGCGCAGGACCCAGAAGAGCAGGGCGGGGTCGTTGGTGAGGTTGCGCCAGCCCGAGACGGCCGTGCGGGTGGCCAGGGCGGCGTCGCCCGCCCGCATGACGGGCGTGTCAGAACCGATCGAGACCTGCACCAGGCCCGAGGCCACGAGCACCAGTTCCTCGCCCTTGTGGCGGATCTCGGGGGCAGCCGATTCCCACGGGCCCAGGCGCACGAGGTAGGCCCGCAAGCCCGCCTTGGGGTCGTCGAGCAGGGCCTTCTGGACGCTGCCCGAGGCCCGGGGGCGGCGGGCCAGCACGTAGTCGGGCTCGGCCGAGGCCGACAGCAGCTCGTCGAGGCTGACCCCCAGGCGGTCGGACAGCAGCAGCAGGGTGTCGAGGGACAGGCCCCGCTTGCCGGCCTCGGCCTGGCTGATGGCGCTGGGGCTGACCCGGCCGAAGCGGGCCAGGTCGCTCTGGGTCAGGTTGCGCTCGCGGCGTAACCGTTCGAGGCCCCGGCCCAGGCGCCCGAGGCCCATCTCGTCCTCCAGGGTGACGGCCCCGTCGACCACCCGCAGCCGCTGGAGGCTGCCCTGGGCGCCGGGCGGGCGGCCCTCGGCCTTGATGACCCGCAGGTGATCTCCGGACACCTCGAGCACGCACTGGGTCACCTGGGTGATGCGTTCGAGCGACGATCGGGTCAGCTCCCGCTTGGGGGCCCACCAGTAGGCCAGTGCCCCGATGTCGAACAAGCGGGGGCACACCCGGCTGAAGAAGGCCACTGCCCGGTCGGGGCCCCAGCGCCGGGCGAACGACCCCAGGTTGTCGACGACCACGCACCCGGGCGGCGAACCCCGGGAACCCTCGATGACGGCCGTGGCCAGCACCCCGGGGTCGCCGTAGGGACCGCCCCCGCCGGCATCGAGCACCACCACCCCCGGGCCCAGCCGGCGCTTGAGGGCATCGTTGACCAGCCCCGACGCCACGTAGAAGCACGGCTGGCCCCGCCGCACCGACTCGGCCAGCAGGGCGTCCTCCAGCCGGCGGACGACGTCTTCGTCGTCGCCCACCCAGACCACGTTGTCGCCCAGGATGAGCCCGTCGAGCAGCAGGTCGAGGTCCTCCACCCCGCTCGTCAGGCGCTCACCGTCGTTAAGCATTGCTAACAACACTAGGCGTTCTTGTCACTTAGATGCGATGTTGCAGGGCAACCGACCGAAGAGGGGCGCCTACATGTGCTTCAAGAACCTTCCCATCGAGTTCGATGCCACTGGCAAGGCTCACCTGCGTGAAGGCCTGGCCGAGCCATACGCCGTGACGGGCGGGCAGCGCAAGGGGTACGTGCGCCGGCGTTCGGGCCCCGGCGCCCAGTTGGCGGCCCCGCCCCGGCTGCGTGAGTGGTCGATCGACCCCATGACCCGGGTGGCCGGCGCCCTCGCCATCCACACCGTGCTCGACCTCGAGAACCGCAAGGCCGTGGAGTGCCACTCCCGGGCCATGCTCTTCCGGGGCTACGAGATCATCCTGCAGGGCCGTGACCCCCGCGACGCCATCGACATCTCGTCACGGGCGTGCGGGGTGTGCGGTGGCGTGCACGCCTCGGTCTCGGCTCTCGGCCTGGAGCAGACCTTCGGCATCTGTGCCCCGCCGCTGGGCGTCGAGGTCCGCAACCTGGGCGAGTGCGCGGAGATGTTCTACGACCGGCCCCTCCACCTGGGCCTGCTGGCCGGGCCGGACTACTCCACCGCCATCGTGTCGGTGACCAACCCCGAGCTGGTCACCCGGGCCGAGAAGACCCTGGCCCCCAACGCCGACATCCACGGCTACACGACCATCAAAGACATCATGGACGCCATGAACCCCCTGACCGGCAAGATCTACCTCGAGGCCCTCGAGTGGACCCGGGTGGGGCGCATCATGTGCATGCTCATGTACGGCAAGTTCCCCCACCCCTCGACGCTGGTCCCCGGTGGGGTGTCCACCACCATCACCACGTCGAGCTTCAACGAGTACTACAGCCAGCTGGGCAAGATCATCGACTTCGCCAAGGTCATCCCCCGCATCTGGGACGACATCTGCGACTTCTTCCTGGAGGCCAACCCCGAGTACGAGCAGGTCGGCGCCCGCTCGGTCAACATCGCCCAGACCGGCATCTACGACAACTCCAAGGTCTACGACGCCACCTACGCCAACCTCGACACCTGGGGCAACTCCCGGTGGTCGACGCCCTCGATGATCATCGACGGCAAGCTGGTCACCACCAACCTGACCGACATCAACATGGGCTACGAGGAGTTCGTCGAGCACTCGTTCTACGAGGACTGGACCAAGACCGGGCCCCAGAAGTTCAAGACCGACCCCCTGGGTAACCCCCTGTCGCCTTACCACCCGTGGAACAAGACCACCATCCCCAAGCCCACGGCCACCAACTTCCGGGAGCGCTACACGTGGGACACGGCCCCCCGCTGGGACCGCAAGTCGATCGAGACAGGGTCCTACGGCCAGCTGTGGGCCACTGCCCTTGCCCAGAAGGTGCCCGAGAACCCCTTCTACGAAGCGACCGGCGACGGGGTGAAGATGCTGCTCCCCCGCCACGCCCTGCCCGAGACCGAGCTGTTCTGGTCGGTGCCCCGCACCCTCAACGCCCTCGAGCGCAACCGGGGACGGGCCTACGTGGTGGCCATGACCTCGGCCATCGCCATGAACTGCCTGTTGAAGGCGTTCGAGTACTGGCGGGCCGGTGAGACCAGGGTGCACACCCCGTTCAAGATCCCCAAGGACCACCGCATCGGGGTCGGTTTCTGGGAGGCGGCCCGGGGCTTTCTCGTCCACCACATCGAGATGGACAAGGGCAAGCTGGTCAACTACCAGATCACCACCCCGTCCACCCTCAACGCCTCGCCCACCGACGCCTTCGGCCAGCTCGGCCCCTACGAGGAGTGCGTGGTGGGCACGCCCCTGCTGGAGTCGGTCCCCGAGGACCAGATCAAGGGGATCGACGTGCTCCGGGCCGTGCGCAGCCTCAACCCGTGCATGCCCTGCACGACCCACATGGACACCGGCAAGGGCGTGATCGTGCGGGAGGTCAACTCCTGCGGCTGCACGTTCGAGTAGGCCGGACGTGACCATCTTGGGCTGGGGCCCGGCTGCCGCCGGGCCCCAGGTCGCATCCTGCCGGGCGCTGGTGGCCGGCTTCGGGGTCAGGGCCCGGCGGGACCTCGACTTCGGCCGCCAGGCCGTTCGTTACCTCAGCTCGTTCCCTTGGCCCCCGGGGGTGGTCGTCGAGGACCTCCCCTACGCCGCCCACCTCGCCCTCCACCGCGTCGACGAGCTCCAGCCCCCCAAGCTGGTGCTGGTGGGCGCGGCGGCCCGAGGGGGCGTGCCCGGGTCGGTACGGTGCCGCCGCCTGGGCCACCCGGCGCCCGCCACGACCGGTCCGGCCGAGGTGGCCGAGGGCGTTGCCGAAGCCCTGGCCGAGTCCATCGCCGGGGCCGGTGACCTCGACCACACCCTGGCCGTGCTGGGCCACTGGGGCGCCCTGCCGGCTGACACCGTCCTCATCGAGGTCGAACCGGCCGACTGCTCCTTCGGCACCGGGTTCAGCGAGGAGGTCGGCTGCTCCCTCGACACCGTGCTCACCCTCGTGCGCGAGGAGCTCGGTGACGCGGGCGCCTGCGACCAGGAGCTCGCCGAGGAGGTGCCCCCTCCCGAGGCCGCCCCGCCTGACGAGGGACCACCCGAGCCTTCGCCCGCCCTGGCCGCCCTGGTCGACTACGCCGGGCGCCGCCGCGCCGCCCAGGCCCACGAGAGGGGCCGGGGCCCGGGCCCGATGGCCGACGGGCCCGAGGGGATCGAGGTCGTGGGGCGCTCGCGACCGTGGGCCATCGGCCTCGACGGGGGCGGCGACTGGTGGGACGTGTTCCCCCTCGACCACGGGGCCGTGGGCATCGTGGTGGGCGACGCCCCCGGGTGCGGGGTGGGGGCGGCCGCCCTCAAGAGCGACCTGCGGGTAGCGGTGGCGGCCTACGTAGTCATCGAGGGCCGGTTCCCGGCCCGCCTGGTGAGCTGCCTCGACCGCTTCGTGGCGGCCACAGGCCGGGGAGAGGGCGCGGCCTTGGTGTACATGGTCGTGCAGCCCGACACGGGCGAGCTCCGCCTGTGCTCGGCCGGCATGTGCCCCCCGCTGATCGTCGACGAGCACGGCGGCCGGTTCCTCCACGAGCAACTGACCGCGCCCGTGGGCGCGCCCGGGGCCGGCCACCGCCGGGAGGTGTCCGGCCAGCTGGGGCCGGGGGCGACCCTGCTGGCTTACACCGACGGGCTGGTCACCGGCCCGAACCGCTCGCGGGCCCGGGGCCTGGCCTCGCTGCTCGACGCCGCGCTCACCGGTCCCCTGGGGCTCGAAGCCCTGTGCGGCCACATCGTGGGCGCGTGCGCCAACCACGAGCGGCGTGACGACGACCTGACCGTGGTCGGGGCCCGGGCCACGACCACGCCCTGAGGCCTCGGGCCAACGCAGCAGGCCGGCCGCGTACCTGGCATGCTCGCGGGCGTCATGATGTCGGTCGCCGCCTTCGTCCGCCTCACCGACCTTGTCCAGCCACCGGACTACCCCGTGCGGGCCAACGGGGACTGGAAGCGGTTCACGAGCGTCAACGGCTTCCCGCCCCCCGAGGACTACCGCATGCTGGTGCGGGAGTACGGATCGGGCACCTTCGGCGGGGTGATCAGCCTCATCGAGCCGTTCGACCCCTCCAAGTCGTTCATGGACCTGATCGAACCCCGCTGCCGGGCCCTGCGCAACGGTTCGGGACGGTCGGTGTGGCCCGAGCCCGGTGGGTTCCTGCCCTGGGGGGTGGTCGCCGGCGGAGGCCTGGTCGGCTGGCGGACCGACGGCCGCCCCAACGACTGGCCCACCGTCTACTGGTCGGACCGGGGCCACGGGCCCGTCGAGCTGCCCATGGGGGCCGTGGGGTTCGTAGTGGGCGTGCTCGAACGCACCCTCGACCCCGCCCTCCTGGCCGGCCTCACGGTGGGCGCCGCCACTTTCACCTCCGCCTGACGGCCACGCCCGACCAATCGGTGCGCGAAACCCGCCAGGTCCGGCGCGTTCGGCACACCGGTCCGGGTGGGACCGGCCGCCAGGGTCAGCCGCGGGCGCAGGAGGCGCCGACGGCCCGGTCGGCGGACGACCATCCGAGCGACTCGCCCTCGGGCCAGAAGTCGCCGGTGCGGGGATCCTGCACGTAGGGCAGGGGTGGGGGGCCGCCGCCGGCGATCTCGGCCACCGCCGAGAGCAGGCGGTCGATGTCGGCCGCCGTCGTGTTGATCCCGGCGCTGGCCCGCACCGCCCCGGGAACGTTGCGGCGGTCGTGGCGCAGCACGGCGTCCCGGTACTCGGCCGTCTCGGCGGCCGTCAGCCCCAGCAGGCGCAGCAGGTACGGGTGGGCGCAGAAGCAGCCGTGGCGTACACCGATGCCGTACTCGGCGCTGAGCCGGGCCGCCACCAGGGCGTGGTGGGCCCCCTCGACGGTGAACGTGGCCAGCGGCAGGGTGGGCACGTCCAGGCCGGGCCCGAGCAGGCGAACGCCGTCGATGGCCGCCAGCCCGGCCCGTAGCCGCCGGGCCAGCCGGTCGTCGTGCGCCACCACTGCGTCCCAGCCGAACCGGCCCATCTCGTCTATGGCGGCGTGCAGGGCCACGGCCCCGATCACGTTGGGCGAACCGGCCTCCTCCCGCTCGGGGGGGTCGGTCCAGGCCACCTCGTCGAGGTCGACGAGGTCGACCGCGCCCCCACCGGCCAGGAACGGGTCCCCTTCGGTGAACGCGTCCCGCGGCCCGGCCAGCACCCCCGCCCCGAAGGGGGCATACATCTTGTGGCCGCTCCAGGCCACGAAGTCGGCCGACGCCGGCAAGGGCCGGTGGGGGGCCAGCTGGGCGCCGTCGACCAGCACGGGCACACCGCGCTCGTGGGCCAGGGCCACGATCTCGTCCACGGGCGGAGCCCAGCCGGTCACGTTGGACGCGCCGGTGACCGCCACCAGCCGGGGGCGGGGGCCGCCATCGATGGCCTCGGCCACGGCCCCGGCCTCGAACGTGCCGTCGGGCCCGCATTCGACGAACCGCCGCTGGCACAGCCGGGCCCAGGGCAGCAGGTTGGCGTGGTGCTCGACGACCGTCGTCACCACCACGTCGTCGGGAGCCAGCCTCAACCGGTAGGCCAGATGGTTGACCGCCTCGGTCGTGTTCCGGCAGATGATGGCTATGTGGTCGCCCGTGCCCTCGCCGGTCCCGCCGTGGCCGCGGCCCGCGAAGGCCAGTGCCGCCCGGCGGGCGGCCTCGTAGGCGTCGGTGGCCCGCCTCGACTTGAAGCCGGCCCCCCGGTGGACACTGGAGTACCAGGGGAGGAACTCGGCCACCCGGTCGGCCACCGCCACCAGGGCATTGGTGGACGCCGCCGCGTCGAGGTTGAGGTAGCGGCGGGACTGTCCGTCCACGCACGGGACCTCGAGGCCGTCGCCCACCAGTTCGGTGGCCCCCACGAGGCTGGTGCCTTCCGCGGTCGGCGCTCCGCGCCGAGGCGGCCGACCTGGCCCTGACCAGCGGCTTGGCACATCGGCTTCACCGCCGGCAGGGCGGTCGGCGGCCGAGGAAGGGTCTAGGCACCCGTCTCCTGGCGTACCCCCCACGGCGTTCTCTGGCACCCGCCGAGGTTACCCAGCGCCTCGTCAGCTCAGGTCTGCCCCTCCCGTCCTCGTCGGTGGACTGGCCGCGAACCGTAAGGTGGCAGGCGCCGGGGCGGGCCGGACGCCCGGGCGGCGGCGGCTACGATCGGCCATCGTGCTGCTCGCCGGCCCCCCGACGGCGGCCCTGGGAGGCGGGCCTTCGCCCATGCGCCACGGGTTGCCTGTCCCCGCCGCTCCGCCCGCCGGGCGATAGACGCGGCCGTGGTCCTCCTCCTCGCGCTCCACGCCGCCATCGCCGTGGTCGCCCCGGCCGCCGGGGCCCGGCTCGGGCGGAAGGTCTTCTGGCTGTGCGCCATCGCCCCGGCGGCCACGTTCGCCTGGGTGATGGCCCAGTGGTCGGGCGTCGTCGCCGGCACCGCCGTCGACCAGCCGCTCTCGTGGGTCCCCGGCCTGGGGCTGTCGCTCGACCTGCGCTTGGACGGGTTCTCCCTGCTCATGGCCGGCCTGATCTCGGGAGTCGGCGTGCTCGTGATGGTGTACAGCCGGTACTACTTCTCCGAGCGGCCCGGCCTGGGGCGGTTCGCGGGCACGCTGACGGCCTTCGCCGGGGCCATGCTCGGGATCGTCCTGTCCGACAACCTGCTGGCCATCTACGTCTTCTGGGAGCTCACCTCGGTGACCTCCTACCTGCTGATCGGCTTCGAGGACAGCAAGCCGTCGGCCCGGGCGGCCGCCCTCCACGCCATGCTGGTCACCGGGGCGGGCGGGCTGGCCATGCTCGGGGGCTTCGTGGTGCTCGGCCAGGCGGCCGGCACCTACTCCTTGTCGGCCATCCTGGCCGACCCCCCGTCGGGCACGGCCGTGAGCTGGGGCCTGGCCATGATCCTGCTGGGGGCGTTCACCAAGTCGGCCCAGGCCCCGTTCCACCCCTGGCTGCCCGGCGCCATGGCCGCCCCGACCCCCGTGAGCGCCTACCTGCACTCGGCCACCATGGTCAAGGCGGGCGTGTACCTGATCGCCCGGCTGGCCCCCGCTTTCGCGGCCGGCGTCGGCTACTGGCGGCCGGTGGTCATCTCGGTGGGGCTCACGACCATGCTCGTCGGGGGCTACCGCGCCCTGCGCCAACACGACATCAAGCTGGTGCTGGCCTACGGCACGATCAGCCAGCTGGGGTTCCTGGTCGTGCTGGTGGGTGCCGGCTACCCCGAGCTGTCGTTCGCGGGCGGCGCCCTCCTGCTGGCCCACAGCCTCTTCAAAGCCGCCCTGTTCCTGGTCGTGGGGATCGTCGACCACCAGGCCCACACCCGCGACCTGCGGGAGCTGTCGGGCCTCGGCCGGCGCATGCCCGCAACGTTCGCGGTAGCCGCCGTGGGCGCGGCGTCGATGGCCGGCCTACCGCCTCTGCTGGGGTTCGTCACCAAGGAGGCGGCTTACGAGGCCCTCGTCCACGGTCACGGCCTGGGCGGCCTGCTGACCCTGATAGGAGTCGTGGCCGGGTCGGTCCTGACGTTCGCCTACGGGGCCCGCTTCTTGTGGGGGACCTTCGCCGACAAGCCACCGTCGGGCCGGCCTCGGATCGGGCCCGAGGTGCCCCTGCCCAAGTGGCAGTTCCTGGCGCCCGCCGCCCTGCTGGCCGGCCTGACGGTGCTCTTCGGGTTCGCCCCCGTCCTGGTGACCGGGCTGGCCGAGGCCGTGGCCGCGTCACTGCTGGCCGAGGTCGACGTGCACCTCGTGCTGTGGCACGGGTTCACGCCCGCCCTGGCCCTCTCGGGGGTCACCATCGCCCTCGGCGTGGCCCTGTTCCTCGCCCGCGAGAGGGTCGAGAGGGCCCAGGACCACCTACCAGCCGTGCCCACCGCCCAGGGGGCCTACGAAGGCTCGGTCCGCAACCTGGTGCTCGGGGCCACCCGCCTCACCGGCGTGGTCCAGAACGGTTCCTTGCCCACCTACCTGGCCATCATCCTGCTGACCATGGTCGCCCTGCCGGCCGTGGCCCTGGCCCGGGGGGCCTCGCTCCCCGACGGGCTCACCTTCGCGGAGTCGCCCCTCCAGGTGGCGGTCGCCGCCCTTGTCCTGGTGGCCGCGGCCGGGGCGGCCACGGCCCGGGGCCGCTTCGCGGCCGTGCTCTTCCTGGGCGGGGTGGGCTACGGCGTGGCCGTCCTCTTCCTCATCCAGGGGGCCCCCGACCTGGCCCTCACCCAGTTGCTCATCGAGACCCTCGCCCTGGTCATCTTCGTGCTCGTCCTGCGCCACCTGCCCGACCGCTTCGATCCCAAGCCCTGGCGGCTGCGGGAGCGGGGGCGCATCGTGCTCTCGGCCGGCGTGGGGGTGTTCGTGGCCTTCTTCGTGATGGTGGCCGCCGGGTCGCGCACGGCCCCCCCGGTGTCTGAGGAGTACCTGGCCCGGGCCCTGCCCGAGGGCGGCGGGCGCAACGTGGTCAACGTCATCCTCGTCGACTTCCGGGGCATGGACACCATGGGCGAGATCACCGTGCTGGTCGTGGCCGCCCTGGGCATAGCCAGCCTGGTCATGGCCGGCCGGCAACGGGAGGAGGCCCCGTGACCGCCCGCCCCGGCAAGGTCGGGCCCCACCACGTCGGGCCCGGCGAGGAGGAGCCGTCGCTCATCCTGGCCACCTGCGTGGGGGCCATCTTCCACACCGCCCTGCTGTTCTCGCTGTTCCTGCTGTTCGCGGGCCACAACGCCCCTGGGGGTGGGTTCGTGGGCGGCCTGGTGGCGGGCGCCGCCTTCGTGCTGCGTTACGTGGAGGGTGGCACGGACGACCTCGGTCGGCTGATGCCCGTGTCGGCCACCGCCCTGCTGGGCGCCGGCCTGACCATGGCCGTCGGGACCGGCCTGGCCGCTCTGGTCGTGGGCGGGCAGTTCCTCGAGAGCGGCAAGGTCACCCTCGACGTGCCGCTGCTGGGCGAGGTCAAGGCCACCTCCGCCCTGCCCTTCGACATCGGCGTCTACCTGGTCGTGGTGGGCCTCGTCCTCGGCATCCTCACCACCCTGGGCGCCGAGAAGGGCGAGCGGGCATGATCGTCGTGCTCGCCCTGGTCGTGGGGACGCTCTACGCCGTGGGCACCTACCTGCTCCTGCAGCGCAACCTGACCCAGATCGTCATCGGGCTGGCCATGATGGGCCACGGCGCCAACCTCGTGCTGCTCATGGCCGGGGGCCGGGCCGGGCGGGCGCCCATCTCGGGAGGCGAGACGGCTGGCTTCGCCGACCCCCTCCCCCAGGCCCTCGCCCTGACGGCCATCGTCATCGCTTTCGGCGTGAGCGCCTTCTTGCTGACGCTGGCCTACCGGAGCTGGCTGCTCCGCCATGACGACGAGGTCGAGGACGACCTGGAGGACCGGCGCATCGCCCGCAGCCGGCCCGACCCGGAGGACGTGCGGTGAGGTCCCTCGTGACCCTGCCCGTGGCCCTGCCCCTGCTGGCGGCCGCTCTGTCGATGGTCCTGCACCGCCGGCCCCAGGCCCAGCGGGCGCTGAGCGTTTCGGTCCTGGTGGCCTGCCTGGCCCTGACCGTCGCCGTCCTGGTCCAGGTCAACGACCAGGGCCCCGTCGCCATCCAGGTGGGGGCGTGGCCCGCGCCCATCGGCATCTCGTTGGTCGCCGACATGTTCGCCGCCCTGATGCTGGTCGTCTCCGCCCTGGTGGTGCTGGCCGTGCTGGTGTACTCCATCGGCAGCCCCCGCACAGCCGACGACCGGCTCTTCTTCCACCCCGTCTACCTGATCCTGGCCGCCGGGGTGTCGGCCTCGTTCCTGGCCGGCGACCTGTTCAACCTGTTCGTCGCCTTCGAGGTCATGCTCAGCGCCAGCTATGTCCTGATCACCCTGGGCGGGGGGCGCGACCAGGTGCGTACGGGCATGACCTACGTGGTCATCAGCCTGGTGGCGTCGACGTTCTTCGTGACGGCCGTGGGCCTCATCTACGCGGCCACCGGGACGGTCAACATGGCCGACCTGGCCGGCCGCATCGGCGAGCTGCCCCAGCCCGTGCGCCACGGCCTGGGCCTGCTCCTGCTGGTGGTGTTCGGGGTGAAGGCTGCCATCTTCCCGCTGTTCTTCTGGCTGCCGGACTCCTACCCGACGGCCCCGACGCCCGTCACCGCCATCTTCGCCGGCCTGCTGACCAAGGTCGGGGTGTACGCCATCATCCGCACCCAGACCCTCATGTTCCCGACCGACGGCGGGCCATCGACGGTGCTGCTCGTGCTGGCCGGGCTGACCATGGTGGTGGGCGTGCTCGGCGCCATCGCCCAGAACGACATCAAGCGGCTCCTGAGCTTCCACATCGTGAGCCAGATCGGCTACATGATCATGGGGGTCGGGCTGTTCTCGGTGGCCGGGCTGGCCGGCTCGATCCTGTTCATGGTCCACCAGATCATCGTCAAGACCACGATGTTCCTGGTCGGGGGCCTGATCGAGAACGCCACCGGCACCGGCGCGCTCAGCCGCCTGGGAGGACTCCTCCATCGAACGCCACTGCTGGCCGTCCTGTTCATGGTGCCCGCCCTGAGCCTGGCCGGGGTACCCCCGTCGTCGGGTTTCGTGGGCAAGCTGGCCCTCGTCAACGCCGGCGTCGAGATCGAGCGCTACGGGATCGTGGCCGTGAGCCTGGCTGTCAGCCTGCTGACCCTGTTCTCCATGACCAAGATCTGGGCGGCCGCCTTCTGGGGCCAGCCTGGCGAGGGGGGGCCGGGCGCGGGCGGGCCGGGGGCGGCCGGGACGGGTACCGTGCTCGGCTCCGGGGCGGGTGGGACGGCCACCGTGGCGGCTGCCGGGCGCATCTCGTTGCCCCCGATGATGACAGTACCCACGGTGGTGCTGATCGTGGCCAGCCTGGCCGTGGCCGTGGCCGGTGCGCCCCTTTACGACATGGCGGTCGACGCGGCCACCGTGCTGGCCGACCCCGCACCGTACATCGAGGCGGTACTGGGCCGGTGAGCCCCCGGCGCCAGGGGCCGCTCCCCTTCACGCTGCCGCTGATGATCGGCTGGCTGGCCCTGGTGTGGGTCGCCCTGTGGGAGTCGTTCAGCGTCGCCAACGTGGCCGGCGGCGTGCTGGTGGGCTGGGTACTGGTGACGCTCTTCCCTCGGGCCGAGCGGGGCGCCCCCGGGGCGTTCCGCCCGGTGGCCGTGGCCCGCTTCGTCGTGTACTTCGCCTGGAAGCTGTTGGAGGCCAGCGCCATCGTCCTGTGGGAGGTGGTCACGCCCAGCAACCGGATCAACGAAGGCGTGGTCGCCATCCCCATCAAGGGGGTGTCGGACACCCTCACCACCCTGGTGGCCAACGCCATCTCGCTCACACCCGGCACCCTGACCATCGAGGTCCACCACGACCCCACCGTTCTCTACGTCCACGTCCTCCACCTCAATGACATCGAAGCCGTCCGCCGTGAGGTGCAGTACCTCGAGGTCCTGGCCATCCGGGCGTTCGGCACCAAGCGCGCCGTCGCCGCGGCCGAGGGCCTGCTGGCGGCCGAGGGGCCCGGGCCGGGCCCGTCGGGCGCGGCGGGGCCGTCGACAGCATCGGGACCGTCGGACCAGAAAGGGCAGCCATGACAACTGTCACGACCGTGGCCTTCGCCATCTTGGCGGTCGCCGTCTTCTTGTGCCTGGCCCGCCTCGTGCGGGGCCCGTCGCTGGCCGACCGCATCGTGGCCCTCGACACCGTCCTGGTCCTGATCGTCAGCGGGATCGCCGTAGGGGCGGCCCGCACCGGGTCGGGCGTCTTCCTCGACGTGCTCGTGGTGACCGCTCTGCTCGGGTTCGTGGGCACGGTCAACGTGGCCCGGTTCATCGAGCGGAGAGGAGCCTGATGCCCGAAGCCATCGCCTCCGCCCTGATCCTCGCCGGCGTCACCCTGGGCCTCACCGCCGGGCTCGGGCTCCAGCAGTTCCCCGACGTGTTCGCCCGCATGCACGCGGCCACCAAGCCGGCCACGCTCGGTCTCGTGCTCGTGCTGGCGGGCGCGGCCATCGTCATCGACAACCGGGGTGACGTGGCCAAGCTGCTCCTGGTGATCGTGCTCCAGTTCGTCACGGCCCCCGTGGGGGCCCACATGGTGGGCCGGGCCGCCTACCGGGCGGGCACCGAACTGAGCCCGCTTACCTCCGTCGACGAGCTGGCCGAGCACCATCGCCGGGGGGAGGGCCGGCCCCGAACCTGACCTCCGCCGTCAGGGATGGCCCTTGCGGGCGGCCGACAACTCGACGGCCCGGGCGATGTCGGTGGGAGACACGATCCCGACGAGCCGGCCGTCGTCGATGACCAGGGCCCGGCCGTCGGCGCAACCCGAGAGCTGGCCGGCGAGGTCGAGCAGCATGGCATCGGAGCGCACGATGGGGACCTCGGCCAGAGGGCAGGCCACGTCGAGCACCCGGACCGCCCCCCGCTGGTCGCGGGGGACGCCCTTGAGGCGGTTGATGGTCACGAGGCCGTCCAGCTCGCCGTCGAAGCGCTCCACGGGGAACGACGAGAAGCGGTGCCGCAGGGCGTAGTCCTCCAAGAAGGCGTCCACCGTGACCCAGCCGGGGGCCACCACCGGGCCCGGCGTCATCACGTCGGCTACCCGTACCCCGTCGAGGTGCGACCGGGTCTCGGCCACCATCTGCTCGGACCGGGCGGCCATGAGCAGGAACCAGCCCAGGAACACGAACCACAGTCCTCCCACGCCGTCGCCCGCCGACACGCCCAGCAGGCCGGCCGCGATCAGCAAGTAACCGAGGCCCCGGCCGGCGCGGGCCGCACTGACAGCCGCCCCCAGCCGGTCACCCCGGCGCTTCCAGAGCAGGGCTGACAGCAGCCTCCCCCCGTCGAGGGGGGCAGCCGGGAGCAGGTTGAACACGGCCAGCACGACGTTGATGCGGGCCAGCCAGCCGGCCGTACCAGCCACCAGAGCAGGCGCTCCCGCCAGGTCGAGCACCAGGGCCAGCACCGCGAACCCGGCGGCCGCGGCCAGGCTGATGGCCGGTCCCACGGCCGCCACCCACGCCGCCCCCGCCGGGGTAGCCGACTCGCCCTTCATCTTCGTGACGCCGCCGAAGAGCCACAGGGTGATGCCGTCGACCTCGATCCCCTGGCGCCGGGCGACCAGGGCGTGGCCCAGTTCGTGGGCCAGCAGCGCGCCGTAGAACGCCAAGGCGGTGAGGATGCCCGCCACCCAGTAGGCCCCGTCGGCGTAGCCCGGGTAGTCGCGCGGCAGGCGGCCCGAGGCCAGCCCCCAGGCGATCAGCCAGAAGACCACGAGAAGGCTCCAGTTGGCCCCGACGCGGACCCCGCCGATCCTGCCGATCCGCACGCTCTCTTCCACAGCGCTCCCCTCCCGATGGGCGGAACTCTGGGTAGATCATCCCCCGCAACGTGCGACAACACGGCGCGGGACGGGTTGCGGTTCGGTGACATGGCGCCCCGGCAGGGCGCGCGTTGGCGACCGGGGCCGGCCAGGGCATCATGGTGGCGTGGCCGCCCAGCTCCTGATAGTCGAGGACGACGAGAGGATCCGCGATTCCCTGCGCCTCGCCCTCGAGGACGAGGAGTACTCGGTGACCGTGGCCGAGAGCACCGAGGAGGCCCTGGGTCTGTTCGCCGAGCGGCCCGCCGAGCTGGTGTTGATCGACGTGATGCTGCCGGGCCTCGACGGGTTCGATCTCTGCCGCACCCTGCGGAGCACGAGCAACGTCCCGATCATCATGGTCACCGCCCGGGCCGACAGCCACGACGTGGTGGCCGGCCTCGAGGCCGGGGCCGACGACTACGTCACCAAGCCCTACGTGGTCAAGGAGCTGTCGGCCCGTATCCGCTCGCTCCTGCGCCGCGTGCGCTCCGGCGAAGCCCCGGCCGAAGTCCTCCGGTTCGGCACCCTGGAGGTCCAACCCGACACCGGGGTCGTCCGGCTGGGGGGCGACGAGGTGGTGCTCACCAAGACCGAGTTCAGGCTGCTGTGCGAGCTGGCCACCAACGGCGGGCGCCTCCTCACCCGCGAGGCCCTCCTCGACCGCATCTGGGGCTACGACTACTTCGGCGACGGCCGCCTGGTCGACGTCCACATCCGCCGCTTGCGGCGCAAGATCGAAGAAGACCCGGCCCGGCCCCGCCACCTTGTCACGGTCCGGGGCCTCGGTTACAAGCTCCAGCCCTGACCCGCGGGACGTGACCGCCCCGAACGCCGCCACGGCCCCGCCCGACCGGGGGAGCCGTCGCCGCCTGGGCCTGCGCCGGCGGGTCGTCGCCGGTTTCGCGGGAGGCGCCCTGCTGCTCAGCGCGTCGCTGGCGGTCATCACCTACCAGTTCGCCCGCACCTACCTTCTCGACCAGCGCGAGGCCTCGGTGCTGGGGCGCAGCCAGGCGGCGGCGGGGCTGGTGGCCACGGAGCTGTACGCCGCCGCGCCCGACATCCCCCGCCTCCTGTCGGCCCTGGTGGTGCCGGCTGGTTCCCACCCGGTCGTGCTCCACGAGAACCGGTGGTTCGCGTCCACCCTCCAGGTCGGTCGGGACGACATCCCCGCCGACGTGCGGGAGCGGGCGGCCGCCGGGGACGCCGTACTCCGCCTGTTCAGGCTCCGGGACGAACCTCACCTGGCCGTCGGCCTTCCCCTGGCGGGTGAGGCCGGGGCCTACTTCGAGGTGGCCTCCCTCGATGATCTCGACCGTACTCTCCGGGTCCTGCGCAACGCCCTGGGAGCAGCCGCGTTGATCACCACCCTCGGAGGGGTGGGCGTCGGCGTTTGGGCCGGCGGGCGCCTTCTCCGGCCCCTGACCGAAGCGGCCCAGGCGGCCGCCGCCGTCGGGGCCGGGTCCCTCGACGTCCGGCTGCGGTCGACGGGAGACGCCGACCTCGACACCCTGTCGGACGCTTTCAACGCCATGACCGCCGCCCTCGGCGAGCGCATCGAGCGCGACGCCCGCTTCGCCTCGGCCGTCAGCCATGAGCTGCGTTCCCCGCTGACCACACTGTCGACATCGGTCCAGTTGCTGGAGGCCCGGCGCGACGACCTGCCCGAGCGCGCCCGGCGGGCACTCGACCTGCTGGCCGGCGACGTCCGCCGCTTCCAGAGGCTGGTCGAGGACCTGCTGGAGATGTCCCGCATCCGTGCGGGGGCGGCCGAGGTCACCCTCGAGGTCGTCCGCCCCGACGAACTCGTGGCCCACGCCCTACGCTCGGCCCAGGCCGCCGGGGTGCCCGTGCACGTCGAGCCCGCGGCCGGCGACCTCCTCGTACGGGTCGACAAGCGGCGCCTGGAGCGGGTGATCGTCAACCTGGTCGAGAACGCCCAGACCCACGGTGGTGGGGTGGTCAGGATGTCCATCGAGGCCCGGCCGGGAGGTGTGCTGCTGGCCGTGGAGGATGCCGGGCCGGGGGTTGGCCCCGAGGACCGCGACCGCATATTCGAGCCCTTCGTCCGGGGCCGGGCCGCCGGCCGGCGGGGCAACGCCGAAGGCACGGGCCTGGGCCTCTCCTTGGTCGCCGAGCACGTTCGGCTCCACGAGGGCCGGGTGTACGCCGCTGAACGGCCCGGGGGCGGCGCCCGGTTCGTCGTCGAGCTGCCCGAGGCCGAGCGATGACGGCCTCCCGGGCCGGGGCCCTGTCCCAGCCGCGGAGCGGGCCGCGCCGGCGGCCCGCCTCCCCGGTGGGGGCTCTGGTCAGCTCTCCGGTCGCCGGGGTGGTCGCCGGTCTGGTCGCCTGGGCGCTGGTGGCGTGCGGTGTGCCGGTCGACGACCGGGCCCGCACGGTGGCCCCCGCCGACCTCGGGACGCCGGCCACCGTGCCGTCCGACGCCCCGCCCGTGGCCCGGGGACCGGGCCGGGGTACCGCCCAGGTCTACTTCGTACGTGGATCCCGCCTGGAGCCCGTCGACCGCGAGGTCGCCCTCCCCCTGGCCGACGGGGCCATCGAAGCCCTCCTGGCCCGACCGACGGCGGCCGAGCGCGACCAGGGCCTGCGAACGGCGGTCACGGGCACGGCCCGGCTGGCCGGGACGCTGGCCGCCGGGGTCCCCCTGGTGGAGGTGGACGAGGCCTTCGTGCAGGTCGAGGGTGAAGAGCAGGTCCTGGCCCTCGCCCAGATCGTCTACACCCTCACAGGCCTTCCCGGCGTGAGCGGGGTGGCGTTCGCCCTCGACGGCCGGACGGTCGAGGTGCCCACCGGCGATGGCGCCCTCCGCCCGGGGCCGCTGCGCCGCTTCGACTACGTAGCCGTCAGCCCGGCGCGGTGACCGCCGCGGTCACGCCATCGGGCCTGCCGGCCGCGCCTAACCTCGGGGGCACGCCAGGGCAGCCACAGGGAGGACGACCACCATGACGGGCTCGACGGCCAGCACCGACCGGCCCGCCGGGGACCACCACGGCGAGGCGCCGGGCGAGCCCCTCCACGGTCAAGGTTCCCCGAGGGGGCACGCGCACCGGCACAGCCACTTCGACGAGATCGCCGGCCACTACGACGGCGCCATCCCCGCGCACGTGATGGGCCACTACCACCGCAAGCGGGTGGCCGCCGTCCGCCAGTGGGCACCGGTGGGCGGGCGGGTCCTCGACGTCGGGTGCGGCACCGGCGCCCTGCTCGAGAAGGTGGCCGCGGCCGGGTTCCGGGCTTACGGGGCTGAACCATCGGCGGGCATGCTCGACGTGCTGTCCGAGCGCCGGCCGGGGCTCCCGGCGGCCGTGGCCCAAGGGGCCCTGCCGTTCCCCGACCAGTGCTTCGACCTCGTGTACTGCGTGGCCGTGCTCCACCATGTGATCGACCCGGAGGCCGTACGCCTGACGCTGGCCGAGATGGTGAGGGTGACCCGCCCGGGGGGCCACGTGCTCATCTGGGACCACAACCCCCGCAACCCCTACTGGCCCTACCTGATGAAGCGTGTCCCCCAGGACTGTGGTGACGAGCGGCTCGTGCCCGAGGCGGAGATCGTCGGAGGGCTGGAGCGGGCCGGGGCCTGCGTCGTCTCCTCGGCTCAGCTCGGCCTGGTCCCCGACTTCGCCCCGAGGTCACTGCTGGGCGCCTTCGCAGGGGTCGAGAAGGTGGTCGAGCATCTGCCCGGCGTACGCCGCCTGTGCGCCCACAACGTGGTCGTGGCCCGCCGGGCCGGCGCCCGGCATTAGCCACCGCCCCACCCCGAAGAAGCCCCTCGGGGCCGCGAGCTGGTAACGATATGGGCGAATTGAGGCACTCGATGGGCCGGCGGGCAGAGCCGCCCGGCGGGAGGGAGGGGTCGTGTTCCGCTTCGCAGGTCTCGGTTTGGTGGGTTTCATCGCCTTGGCGGTGTGGGTCTATTGCATCCTCGACGTGATCTCGTCGGAGGAGGTGCTGATCAGGAACCTGCCCAAGATGACGTGGTTGCTGATCGTCTTGTTGTTCTCGACCATCGGTTCCATCGTCTGGTTGGCGGTGGGCCGGCCCCTCTACGCCGGGTGGCGGCCCGGCGGCACCGCCAGCGCGCCGGGCGCCGGCGGCCGTCGGCCCGCTCCGCCACCCCGGAGGCGGGCCCTCGGGCCCGAGGACCGAGAGGATTTCGTCCCCCGTACCCGCCCCGGCGACGAAGAGCGCCTCAGGGCGTGGGAGGCCGACCTCCGGCGCCGGGAGCAGGAGGTACGGCGGGACGACGGCGACGAGGGCCCGCCCCCAGCCTGATCCTGGTTCCCCCCCAAAGTGGCGGGTGCCCGAGCCCTTCCCGGGCGACCGACCGCCCCGTCTGGGGCTCGGTCCCACCTAGAGGTCAGGCAAGGGCCAGGTCGGCCGGTCGGCGGGTCGGCGCGCCGACCGCCAAGGGGATCGGTCCCTCGGCTTAGGGCGCAGCTCCGGGCCGCGGGGCCACGTCGTCGCGGCGGAGGAACAGCAGGGGGTTGTCCCGGGGTGGGAGCCACGTGCGGTAGGTGGTCGTGCTGACCTCGACGTAACCGGGCAGGGGCAGGGTCGACACCACGTACTGGGGGTCGGTCTGGGGGGCGAACAGGTTGAGCCACCAGACCCGCTCGGGGTCGGGCGGCGGTAGGTCGTCGAAGTCCCGGTGGAGGCGCTCGCCGTTCCACTGGGCGCCGGCGTCCATGAACCGGTCCTCCACGCCTGCCCGGTTGGCGGCCGCGGCCACCTCCCAGATCGTGCGCTGGAGGACGAGCAGGTCCCGCGCCCCGGCCACCGACACCACGGCCAGGACGGCGACCAGCCCCCATGCCGGCCAAGAGGGCACCCGCAGGCCGGCGGCGGCCCACACGGCCAGGCACAGGGCCAGTGGGAGCAGCGGTAACAGGTACCGGTCCATGGTGATCGTCATGATCCCGCCCGGGTTCTGGAAGTGGAGGGAGGCGGGCACCGCTCCCCCGGCCTGGGCCACCAGCATCACCAGCAACAAGCCGGCCCCGGGCCCTCCGGGGGCCTCGGGCCCGGCAAGCCGGCGCACCACCAGCGCGGCGCCTACCGCCGTGGCCATTACGACCACGGCCGTGAGCACCCACAGCCACAGGCCGCTCACGACCTCGGGGCGCCCGCCCTGGACGTCGGCCGGGCCCAGCCCCCACGAAGCCAGGTACTGAGGCACATAGGGCATGTACCGGCCGGTGACGGTCAAGGCCAGCGCACCGGTGGCCACCACCCCCAGCACCACGATCAGCCAGCGGCGCCCCCGGGGTGGCAGGCCACGGGCCAGGCGGGGCCCGGCCAGGGCCGCGGCGGCTGCCACGGGCAGGACGAAGAGCCCGGCGTAGAGCAGTTGGACGGCGGCCAGCTCGCCCAGGAACCGTGGCGTCTGGGCCCGCCAGATCAGCGACAGCTCGTCGCTGAACATGCGCTGGCCGCCGGGGACGCCGTGGGACAACGCCAACCACGCCCAGTAGAGGGCCGCGGTCAACGCCGGGACGGCGGCCACGGGGACGACCAGCGCCCGCCCGGCACGGCCCCACGACCGCCGGCTGAGCCACAGGTAGGCGAGCACCGCCAGCGGGATGAGCAGGCCCTGCTGGCGGACCAGGAAGGCGACGGCTGAGGCCGCCGAGCCGGCCACCACCCAGCCCACGCCCACGCCCACGCCCAGCAGGGTGGTGTCTTTCGCGTTCGGCGCTGCGCGCCGGGGCGGCCGACCTGCATCGGACCTGTACCTCTGCGATGTCGCCGAGCCGCGAACGGGGCGTTCGGCCGCCGGGGGAGGGCCTAGGCACCACCCTCCTAGCCCTCGTACGTAGAAGTAGGCCGCGATCGCCAGGAGGGCGGCGAACGTCGAGTCGGTCATGTAGCTGTTGGCCAGCACGTAGTTGAGCGGGTTGAACAACCACAAGGCGGCCCCGACCGCCGCCCAACTGCGTCCCGCCCCGAGGAGGCGGCACAGCAGGTAGACAGCTACCGCGCCCCCGGCCGCGGCCGTCGCGGTGGAGTACCGCAGGGCCACGAACGTCGGCTCCCACAACCATGCGAAGAGGGAGCCCCACACCACTTGGGCCACGAGGGTGACCACCGATGCGTCCTCGATGACGAGCCCACCGCCGTCGAGCAGCGTCCACACCGACCGGGCGTAGACCCAGTCGTCGCCGATAGGCACGTCGGCGCGCGGCAGCAGCACGACCGAAGCGGCGAAGGCGGCCACGACCACCGCCAGAGGGGCGGCCCGCGCGATGCGGTCCAGGGTCAGCCCGTGGGCGGGGCCACGGCCCGCCGGCCACCGACGACCGCCTCCGCCGCGGGGGCGCTGGCCCGGCCGTCGACGTGGGGCAGCAGCCCGTTGGCGTGGATCCTCACCACCCGCCAGGCGTCGCGGTCGATCCGGCGGTTGCCCGGGTGACCGTGGGTACGTCCGAGGCTCCGCAGGCGGAAGGCCACGATGAACCCGGCCATGCGTAGCCCCAGGCGTACGGCCTTGCCCAGGTCGCCGGTGACCGAGGAGACGCCCACCCTGGGCAGGTAGTTGACAGGCACCTCGACGACCCGGAGGTCGGCCGTGAGGCACAGGAGCATGAGCTCGGGACCGAAGTGCTCGCCGCCGACGGTGAAGCGGTGCCGGACCTGTTCGAGGGCCTCCCGCCTTAGCAGCCGGTATGTGCACCCGACGTCGCTCAGGTGGCTGGTGTCGAACAGCACCTCGATGAGCTTGGCCAGGCCCCAGTTGCCCCAGCGCATGAACCAGCCCATGTTGGCGCCGTGCCACAGCAGCTCGCGGGTCGTGCGGGTGCCCAGGACCACGTCGCAGTCGTCGCTGTAGACGAGCAGCTTGAAGATGTCACCGGGAAGGAACGTACCGTCGGGCTCGCACAGCACGACGATGTCGCCCGTGGCTTCGGCCAGGCCTCGGCGGGTGGCCCAGCCGTAGCCCTGGCGTCCCTCGTGGACCTGGCGGGCGCGAGTCACGGCCACCAGGTCGTGGGTGCCGGGCTCGGCGTTGTTGTTCACGACCACGACCTCGTCGACTACCCCGGTCGCGTAGAAGCCCTCGATCGTCTCGCGGATCGAGCCCTTCTCGGCGTAGGTCATCAGCACCACCGACACGGTGCTCGAGTGCCACATCAGGACGACCTCGTCGCCCTGGGACGCCGTGCCCCCACCCGTTCCGACGGCACGAGGAGGCGGTACACGGCGTGACAGTACCCAACGCACCGCGCTCTCCTTCAAGCCCGCGCCGCATGAGCCCAAACCGCGCCAATATCGCGCGTCTGTCGTCAGGTTGGCGGGACCTCGGGATCAGGCCGTCAGAAAGCGCGTGAGGCGCTCAAGGGCCTCCGGGTCCCTCTCGCTGCCGATCACCGGCGTGGTCGTGCTGTGGTCGTGCACCGGGCTGTTGGGGTCGGACGGGTCCGAGTCCGGGGGCGGGCCGAGGACCTCCATGGTCGGGCCCCCGTCGGTCCTCAGCACCTCGGCCCCGGCGATGAGCCCCGCCAGCCGGTCGGCTTCGTAGGGGTTGCCGTCTCGAGGTACGACTATGAGGGCTCGGGCCCGGGCCCGAGCGGCGTCGACCGCGGGGTCGACCGAGTACAAGTCGGCCAGGAAGGCAGCCTCCCCGGGAGGCAGGAGGGGTCGCAGTTCGGCGGGCATGGCGTCGAGGGCCGGAAGAGTTCTGGTGGCTACGAGCTCGGCCACGATCCTCCGCAGGGCGTCGGCCGACTCGGGGCCGTAGGCCGCCTGGAGCTCGGCCGCTTGGACGTCGACCAGCGACCGTCCGGGCACACCGATGAGGACGAGACGGCGGACCCGCTCGTCAGTCGCGGCCAGCCGCAGGGCGACCAACCCGCCTGGGCCGTAACCGACGACCGAGAACCCCCCATCACCGGTCTCGCGCCGGTCGGCCAGCAGGTCGAGGGCGGCGCGGGCGTCGGCCACCAGCGCGTCGAAGCTGCGTGTGGCACCGTCGTCGAGCCGGCTCTCGCCCGTGCCCCGGCCGTCGTAGCGGTAGGTGACCAGGCCGGCCGCCGCCAGGGTCTCGGCCAGCTCCCGCCCGATGTTGTCGGGGTCACCGGTCGGCCGTGTGACGCCGTTGCGGTCGCCCGGGCTGGTGCTGGGCACGAGCAGGACACCGGGAGCCCCTCCGTCGCCCGCCGAGGGCGGCACGTTGAGGGTGCCGAACAATCGCACCCGGTCGGCGCTCACCACTTGGACCGTGCGCTCTCCCGGACCGCTCTCGATGACGTCGAGGAGGGGGTCGTCGGTGGTCGCCCGCTGGCCCCCGTCTGCTCCGCAGGCCGTGGCGAGCAGGACCAGAGCGAGCACGGCGCCCGCCCACCGGATGGGCACTGTTGCTCTCATCCCCCCGACCGTAGCGGTCCGCGCCGGCCGGTGGCCGCTCGGCCATGATGGCGCCAATGTCCCCGACGAAGACGACCACGGCCCCTCCACCGAGCGGCCGGCCCTCGGGGGCGAGCGCCCATCCCCCCGCCAGCGGCCAGACCGTCGACCAGGACGCAGTCGACGCCGTGGCACGCGCCCTGGTGGCTGCGGGCCGCGTGGTGCCCGGGCTCACGGTCGACGAGGACGGGCGGGGGCGGTCGTGGTGGTGGCCCTTGCCGGCCGCCTCCCACCGCTCGCTGGTCGCCAGCGTGGCCGCCGGCTCCTCGGTGGCCGACCAGCGGCGGGCGGCCACCGGCCTGGCCGAGGCGGTCGACGCTATGGCCCGCGGCCGCCTGGTCGACGCCGGGGCCTCCCTGTCGCCCCGGAGGGGAGGAAGGCCGGCGGTGGCCGAGGCGTGGGCCCGCTCGCTGACCTCGGCCGACCCTTGGCTGCCGGCCACCCTTGACCCCGTCAAGGTGCGGGCGCTGGCCGAGGCGGTCGCCGGTTGGGCCCGCAGTGGTGCCGTGGTCGAGGGCCGGGCCCGGCTCTGCCTGCGGGTCCAGGAGCCGGCCCGGGGTGACCGCTGGTACGTAGAGATGCTGGCCCAGGACCGCGATGAGCCGAGCCTGGTCGTCCCCCTGGCCGACGTGTGGGGCGGCCGCTCACCCTTCGGGGTACCGGTGACCGAGGAGGTCCTCACCGCGCTGGGGCGCATGGCCCGCCTGGCCCCGGAGCTGGCGCCCGCCCTCGACGAGGGCGCGCCCGCGGGCGTGGCCCTCGACGGCCGGGGCGTCCTCACCCTGCTGGCCCACCGGGCCGGTGCCCTCGACGACGCCGGCATCGCCATGTTGCTGCCCTCATGGTGGGCCCACCGTCCCCGGCTGGGGCTCAAGGCCAAAGCCACCCGGTCGGGTACCTCTTCGCCCTCGGGCGGGGCCCCGGGGGGAGTCGGCATGGACGCCATCGTCGACTTCCGGTGGGAGGCGGCCCTGGGCACCCGGACGCTGACCAAGGCCGACCTGGCCACGCTGGCCCGGGCGGTGGAGGCCAAGCGCGAGCTCGTCCGGGTGCGGGGCCAGTGGGTCGAGGTGGACGCCGCCAAGGTGGCCAAGCTGCTGGAGGCGGCCGGCACCGCCGGCCAGGCGGCGGCCCACGACCTGCTGCGGGCGGGCATGGGGCTCGACGACCTGGGCCAGGACGGTGACCTCGAAGTGGTTGGCGTGGACGCCTCGGGGATCGGGTGGTTGGCCTCCGTGCTCGACGACGCCTTGCACGCCACGGTCGCTCCTCTGACCACGCCGCCGGGGTTCGAGGGGAGGCTGCGTCCGTACCAGGAGCGGGGGGCAGGGTGGCTGGCCTTCCTCGGACGGCTCGGCCTGGGGGCCTGCCTGGCCGACGACATGGGCCTGGGCAAGACGGCCCAGCTCATCGCCACCGTCCTGGCCGACCCTGCCCCCGGGCCGACGCTCGTGGTCTGCCCGGTGTCGGTGCTCGGCAACTGGGAGCGGGAGCTGGCCCGCTTCGGCCCCGCCCTGCGCGTCCACGTGCACCACGGGGCCGGCCGCCACAGTGGGCGCCGGTCGTTCGCCAAGGTGGTCGCGGGCCACGACGCCGTGCTGACCACCTACTCGCTGGTGGCGCGCGACGCCGCCCACCTCGGGGCCGTGGAGTGGGGCCGGCTGGTCCTCGACGAGGCCCAGCAGGTGAAGAACCCGGGTGCGGCCCAATCCCGAGCCGTGGCCCAGCTCAAGGCCTCACGCCGCATCGCCCTCACGGGCACACCCGTCGAGAACCGCCTCAGCGAGCTGTGGTCGATAATGAACGTGCTCAACCCCGGCCTGCTGGGCTCGGCCCGCGAGTTCCGCGACCGGTTCGCCCTGCCCATCGAGCGCGACGGAGACCCCGAGGCCACCGCCCTGCTGCGCCGGGTCACCGGGCCGTTCGTACTGCGGCGCCTCAAGACCGACCGCTCCATCATCACCGACCTGCCCGACAAGATCGAGACCGTCGACCACTGCCCCCTGACCCGGGAACAGGCCACCCTCTACCAGGCGGTCGTCGACGACCTGCTGGCCAGCGCCGACGAGGCCGAGGGCATGAACCGGCGGGGAATCGTGCTGGCCGGCCTGCTGCGCCTCAAGCAGGTGTGCAACCACCCGGCCCAGTTCCTGGCCGACGGGTCCCCCCTGCGGGGCCGTTCCGGCAAGCTCACGAGGGCCGAGGAGCTCCTCGAGGAGATCCTGGGGGAGGGCGACAAGGTGCTGTGCTTCACCCAGTTCGCGGCCTGGGGCGGGCTGCTGGCGCCTTACCTCGAGCGCCAGTTCGCCACCGAGGCGCTGTGGCTGCACGGCCGCGTCCGGCGGCCGGTGCGCGACGAGATGGTCCGGCGCTTCCAGTCCCCCGACGGCCCCAAGTTGTTGCTGATCTCGCTCAAGGCGGGGGGCACCGGGCTGAACCTGACGGCCGCCTCCCACGTCGTCCACCTCGATCGTTGGTGGAACCCGGCCGTGGAGGACCAGGCCACCGACCGGGCCTACCGGATCGGCCAGACCCGTACGGTCCAGGTCCACAAGCTGGTCACGGCCGGGACGGTCGAGGAGCGCATCGACGAGATGATCAACCGCAAGCGGGCACTGGCCGGCAAGGTCGTGGGGACGGGCGAGGAGTGGCTCACCGAACTGTCGACCGACGAACTGCGCGACCTGGTCGCCCTGCGCTCAGGCGGGGGCGCCTGATGGCCCCCCGCCGGTGGGACGACCCCTGGCAGCGCTACCCGGCGTCTGTCCCGTTGCCGGCCGAGGGCGGGCTGGCAACGTCGCGCCAGCGGGGCGCCATGGCGTCGACGTGGTGGTCCAAGCGCTTCGTCGAGGTCCTGGAGTCCTACGGGCTGGGAGCCCGGATGCAGCGGGGCCGGCGCTACGCCCGCTCCGGCCAGGTGCTCACGCTGGAGGTCAGGTCGGCCACCATCGCCGCCCAGGTCCAGGGTTCGCGCCGCACGCCCTACCTGGTCACCGTGTCGCTACCCGAGCCTGGTCCCCCGCAGTGGGACGCCATCGACTCCGCCATGCGGGCCAAGGTCGGGTTCGTGGCCCGCCTGCTGGCCGGGGAGGTCCCCACCGACCTGGAGGACGTGTTCGCCACGGCCGGCGTGGCCTTGTTCCCAGGCTCGTGGCAGCAGGTGCGGGCCGAGTGCAGCTGCCCCGACTGGGAGAACCCGTGCAAGCACATCGCGGCCGTCCTCTACGTGTTCGCCGACCAGCTCGACGCCGACCCGTGGCTCCTGCTGGCATGGCGGGGCCGGTCCCGAGAGCAGGTCCTCGGCCCGCTCGCCGGGCCCGGGGCGGGGGCCGCGGGGGCCGCGGGGGCCGCGGGGGCGGGCCCGGTCGACGAGGTGGCACCATGGTGGCCGTTCGCCGGCGGTGCGTTGCCGGCTCGTGGCGACCTCGTCCCCGCGGCCGGCGACGTGCGCCCCGCCGACCCCGATCACCCGGACGCGGTGCTCGACGGGCTGGAGCCCCTGGACGTGACGATCGGCGGCCGCCCCATCCGCGAAGTCCTGGGCCCCGCCTACGACGCCTTGATCATCGGAACAGCCAACAGTGAGACCCATGACAGTGAGGAACAATGAACCGCGGAGGTAGTTCTTGCTCGCTCGTGCGTCAGACCGGGGTGAAGTCCCGGCTGGCCACGAACGAAGGGCGCCGCCCGGGGGCCGAGAAGGGCTCGACGGCGGTGTTCTCCACGCTGTTGTAGACGATGAACAGGTTGGACCGGGGGTGGGGCGAGATGTTGCTCGACGACCCGTGCATGCAGTTGCAGTCGAAGATCGTCACGCCCCCGGCGCCGCCCGTGAAGGTCCGGATCCCCCCCGCCTGCTCGGTCAGCAGGCGCAGGCTGTGGTCGTCGGGGGTGCCGATCTCCTGGCTGCGCAAGGACTGGCGGTAGTGGTCGGCCGGGGTCTCGCCCACGCACGCCACGAACGTGCGGTGCGAGCCCGGGATGATCATCAGCGGGCCGTTGACCGGCAGGTTCTCGGTCAACGCCACCGAGAAGCTGACCGTGCGCATTGCCGGCAGGCCGTCCTCGGCGTGCCAGGTCTCGAAGTCCGAGTGCCAGTAGAAGCCCTCGCCCCCGAAGCCCGGCTTGTAGTTGACCCGGCTCTGGTGGACGTAGACGTCGCCCCCCAGGATCTGGCGGGCGGCATCGGCCAGGCGGGGGTCGGAGGCCACCTTGGCGAACAGCTCGCTGGCCCGGTGCACTTCGAAGACGGAGCGCACGACCTCGCCCGCGGGCTCGATCACCACCCGCCCCGAAGCCCTCAGGTCCGAGCGCACGGCCAGGGCCTCCATCTCGGCCCGCAGCTCGGCGACCTCGGCCGGGCCGAACAGGTCGGCCAGCTGGAGGAACCCGTCCCTCTCGAAGGCCCCGAGATCGTCAGGACCGAGCGGCCCGTCGTGCGGGGTGCCGTCGCCGGTGCGGTGGACGACCGGGCCCAGGCGGGGCAGCAAGGCGGGGCGGTCCGACTTCCTGGTCGGGTAGCGGTCGGCCGCCCGGGCCTCGGTCAGCAACGGGTAGACGCCCTCGTCGTCGTGCACCTCGCTCCCCACCAGTGGCGGCGTGAAGACACACAACATGCGTAGGTCGGTGGCGGCCCGCAACTCGTGTCGTTCATGGTTGTCGAGCACGTAGAGCAGGCCGGGCCTGACGTCCCACATCCGCCCGCTGGCCAGCTCGACCACCTCCCCCTCACCCGACAGGCAGTACACGGCCTCGACGTGGTGGCGGTACTCCATGGTCGTGACCGTCCCGGCGTGCAGGGTCGTGTCGTGGAGCGAGAAGTCGGTGCCGTCGCGCGCCAACAGCAGCCGGTGGCTGACGAACGTGGGGGCGTCGACGGCCCGCTCCGTCCCCCGGACCTCGTCCAGGTACCGGACGATCACCGTCCAGCCCCCCTCCAGACGCAAACCCGCGCGGGGGGCGGGGGGGGAACGGCCCCGCACCC
>JBFMCT010000001.1:0-34134 GCA_040754375.1 Actinomycetota bacterium | reverse complement strand
GGGGATCGTGGGCGAAACGCCCACGATCCCCGCGCGGGTTTCGTGGGTTGTCGCCCGCCTCATACGGCTGCCAGCTCTTCGAGGGCGGAACGGGGGGCTACGTCGAGGGCGTCGGCGATGGCCAGGTCGAGCACGGCCAGCCCTTCCTCGAGCTCGCCGTCGGAGATGACCAGCGGGGGCAGGAGCTTTATGGTCTGGCTCTCCACCCCCGACGTCTCGATGATGACGCCCCGCTCGAAAGCCGCCCGCGTGACCTTCGAGCCGAGGTCGGGAGGCGTGCAGGCGATGCCCTGGAGCATGCCCCGCCCCCGGGCCTGGCCCCCGAGCTCGGGGTAGACCTCCACCAGGTGGTCGAGGGCGGCCTCCATCCGGGCCGCCTTGCGGTTGACCTCCTTGGTCAGCTCGCCGGTGGTCCAGAACGTCTCGAGAGCGGTCGCCGCCGTGACGAACGCCGGGTTGTGGCCCCGGAACGTGCCGTTGTGCTCGCCGGGCGCCCACAGGTCGATGTCGGGCCGGATGAGGGTCACGGCCAGGGGCAGCCCGTAGCCGCTGAGGGACTTCGACAGGCAGACGATGTCGGGCGTGATGCCTGCCTTCTCGAAGCTGAAGTAGGGACCGGTCCGGCCGTTGCCCACCTGGATGTCGTCGACGATGAGCAGCATCTCTGACCGCTGGCACAGCGCGGCCAGGCGCCGCAGCCAGCCCGCCGAGGCCACGTTGATCCCACCCTCGGCCTGCAGGGTCTCGACGATCACCCCCGCGGGCCGGTCGAGACCGCTGCCCCCGTCTTCCAGCATGGCCTCGAACACGTCGAGGGTATCGACGTCCTCGCCCATGTAGCCGTCGAAGGGCATGCTCACCGTCGAACCCAGCGGGAGGCCGGCCCCACCTCGCTTGACCGAGTTGCCGGTGACCGAGAGCGACCCGAGGGTCATCCCGTGGAACGAGTTGGTGAAGCTGACGATCCGGTCACGGCCACTGACCTTGCGTACGAGCTTGAGGGCGGCCTCCACCGAGTTCGTCCCGGTGGGGCCCGGGAACTGGACCTTGTAGTCCAGCCCGCGCGGCACCAGCACCAGCCGCTCGAACGTCTCCAGGAACCGTTCCTTGGCCTCGGTGGCCATGTCGAGGCTGTGGACGATGCCGTCCGCAGCCAGGTACTCGAGCAGGGCCGACTTCAGGACCGGGTGGTTGTGCCCGTAGTTGAGGGCACCGGCCCCGGCGAACAGGTCGAGGTAGCTACGACCGCTGGTGTCGGTCAGCCGGCACCCCTGCGCCCGGGCGAAGTCCGCGGGCCACTCCCGGCAGTAGGAGCGGACCTCGGACTCGAGGCGGTTGACGATGTTCATGCGGGGACCTCCGTGGTGGGCGGCGGGGCGGCGCGGGGCCGCTCCGGCGCGGGCGGGCAGGGTTGTCGGTCGGGCAGCGGGCCGATCCGGAACAGCCGCTCGGCCTCGTGGCCGCCTCCGGGAAAGGCCTCGGCCGGGAACATCACCGACACCGCACAGGCGGCCCCGTGGTCGTCGGCGAACGAGAGGAAGAGGCGTTCCGAGGCGGCGTTGGAGGCGGTGACGGTGGCTTCGAGGTGGGTGGCGTCGAGGTTGGCGGGCAACTCGAGCAGTTCTTCGAGCAGCGCTCGCCCCACGCCTCGGCGACGGGCACGAGGGTCCACGGCGATCTGCCACACGAACAAGGCCTCGGGGGCCGTGGGCGGCCGGTAGGCCGACGCAAAGGCCACTACCTCCTCTTCCTCCCCGCCACGAGCCGCCACGACCGAAGTGGCTGCGAAGTGCGAGCACACGAGCAGGTAGGCGTAAGGGGAGTTCTCGTCGAGTTGGCCGCTGCCGCGGCACAGCCGCCAGAGCGCCGGAGCGTCGGCCACGAGGGGTCGCCGGAAGCTGAGGTCACGCATCGCACTGCGATGGGCCGAGGCTTCCACCGTCATGGGAACGAGCTGAACTGGGCCCGAGCTTTCGACCTGCCGGCAACACCGGGCAAGCCGAAGGTACTGCGGAGGGATCGCGGGCTGGTTGGTCCTGACGGGTACGCCACGACCAGTCCGGCTCTTCGACCACCTCCCTTACCGCTCAACCCCGTGCGGGGCCGCTGCCAGGTGCAACTGAGGCCGAACCTACCCGCTCCCCGGCCGCCGGTCACGAACCGTTCGTCAGTGTTTTGTGAAGCTTTCTGTAACGGCGGCGCCGGAACTAGCGGGAGGACGCCATCGTGACGCCCGCTCGGCAGCAGGTCCGGGAGGGAGCGAGCGGCGAGCCATCGAGGGTGACGAGCCGGAGCCCCGACAACGCACGCACGAGCGGCCACATGGGGTCGAGCAGCCCCATACGGGCGGCCGAGGGGTGGGCGTGGTGGGAGTTGTGGTAGCCGTGGCCCAGCAGCAGGGGGGCCGTCCACGCCAGGTCGTAACCGGGTACGCCGGGGTGGGGCTTGCGCCCGGCCCGGTGGCCGGCGGTGTTCACCATGCCCATGATCCCGAAGTAGAGGCCCAGATGGACGGCCACGGCCAACAGCGTCTGGACAGGCCCGATGGCCAACAGCCAGAAGGCCGTCACGGCGATACGGACCACGACGGCGGCCGGCGCGGGCGGTGGGGACGCGTCGGCGGCCAAGCGGTGCCGGGCCTGGGCGAACAGGTAGGGAGTGCCGACGAGGACGAGCAACGGGTTGCGTTCGAGGGGCGAGTGCGGGTCGAGGGGCGTGTCCGCGTAGCGGTGGTGAAGCCGGTGCACCCCGGCCCACCGCTGAGGGTGGGCCCCGCCGTAGACCTGCATGAACCCGCTCATCAGGGAGGCCAGGACCGGATGGACGCTGAAAGCCCGGTGGGCCAGGCAGCGGTGGCAGTAGATCTCGGTGACCACGCACACCAGGGCCCCCGAGACAAGGCCAACGATCACCCCCTCCGGCACGGGCCAGAACATACCGTGCGCCCTCTCCGTCCGATCCAGTCTCGGTATGTTCGTTGCCGCTGAGCGGCAACAAATACACCGAGACGTTGTGACATCCTTGGTCGTCCGGACCCGCCGACCAGGAGACGTGCCTTGGACCGCACCAGCGACCATGTGGGGTGACTCGAGTTCTGACGAGGTCGTGCTCGCCGGCGGGTACTTCCCTGTAGGGCTGTGGCTCGGCCCGTCGACCTGCCTCGTGTACCGCGACGAGAGCCCCGAGCCTCAGGCCGTGGCCGACCTGGTCGCCGGTCTGGCGGAGAAGGGCATGAGCGAGGTCGAGGTGGCTGACGACCTCAAGGCAGCCGTCCTGGGGGTGACCATGGCCCGCGTCCAGGACATCGGCGGGCGCTGGGGAGTGTGGTCGGCCGACGAACCGACGGCCCGGGCGGACATCACCGCCGCGGTGATGAGCGACCTGTGATGCACCACGGGCCCCTCGTGACCGTCGTCCCTGGGACTGAACGAGAGCGTTGAACGAGGGCAATCCCCCCGCAGGGACCGTACGTGTCGTCCTCGTCGACGACGCGCCGTTGGTCCGCCAGGGGATCGCCCGGTTGCTGGCCGACGAGGGGGTCGAGGTCGTAGCCCAGCTCTCGGACGCTTCCGGGCTGCTCGACACCATGGGCACCGAACACCCGGACGTGGTCGTGCTCGACGTCCGCATGCCCCCGACCCACACGACCGAGGGGCTGCAGGCGGCCGTCGAGCTCAAGCACCGGTTCCCGGACGTGGGGGTGCTCGTCCTGTCCCAACACGTCGAGACCCGCCATGCCATGGAGCTGCTCCGCGGTGGCCACAGAGGGGTCGGCTACCTGTTGAAAGAACGCATCTCCCGGCCCGCGGAGCTGATCGACGCCGTCAACCGTGTGGCCCTGGGAGGGACGGCCGTTGACCCCGACGTGGTGCGGACAGTGTTCGGCACCCCCCGGTACGAGGGCTCCATGGCCCGCCTCACCGCCCAGGAGCGCAGGGTGCTGGAGTTGGTGGCCGAGGGCCACTCCAACGACGAGATCGCCCACCGGCTGGCGGTCACAGCCCGCACGGTGGAAACCCACACCAGCAGGATCTTCACCAAGCTCGGCCTCCAAGCCGACCGGTCCACCCACCGCCGGGTGCTGGCCGTCCTGGCCCACCTGCGCGCCGGCGGGCCCGCCCCCCGCTGACGGCTGCGCCCGTCCGTGCTGGCACGGACGACAGCGGGCGGTGCCGTTCGTAGCCTTCGCTCCCCAGGTATCGGTCACCGCGCGCTCAGCAGAGGAGCCCAACATGACGTTCGCACCGGTCGCCCCGACCATCTACATCCCGCCCACGAAGATCGCGCCGGGTACGTATGTGATCAACCAGGTCCAGGAGGCGCTGGGCCAGCCGCTGTTCGTTCAGATCAACTCGATGGTGATCCTCGGCCAGGAGCCCCTCATCGTGGACACGGGCACCCCGGCCAACCGCAAGCAGTGGCTCGAAGACGTCTTCTCCCTCGTCGAGCCCGCCGACGTCCGCTGGGTCTTCCTGTCCCACGACGACGTCGACCACACCGGCAACCTCGAGCAGGTGATGACGGCCTGCCCGAACGCCACCCTCGTCTGCAACTGGGCCATGGTCGAACGCCACACCAACTGCTTCAACTTCCCCATCGACAAGTGCCGCTGGGTCATGCACGACGAGTCGTTCAGCATCGGCGACCGGACGCTGCACGCGCTGCGGCCGCCGGTCTACGACTCGCCGACGACCCGGGGCCTGTTCGACCCGACCACCGGCGTGTACTGGTCGGTGGACTCGTTCGCCACGCCGCTGACGTCACCCGAGATGGCGGTGGGCGACCTCGACGCCGAGTTCTGGCAGTTCGGCATGACGCTCTTCTCCTTCGGCGCCGTCAGCCCGTGGCTGGCGACAGCGGACCACGACAAGTTCGGCCGTACCGTCGACGCCGTCCAGAACCTCGACCTCAACACCATTGCCGGGTGCCACACGCCTGTCCTCGAGGGCGAGCTCATACAGCGGGCACTCGACCTCACGCGGGCCCTACCCTCGGTCCCGCCGCCCCCGCTCCCCGACCAGTCGGTCCTCGACCAGATCATCGCCGCCACCTCGCAGCCCGTCGCCTGACCGGTGACCCTCCGAGCCTCCGGCGCGGCGGTGCCCGGGGAGCACCGGGGCCGTGACGAGCTCGTACCGGCGGGAGCGGAGGGCTAGCTCGGCGTCGACGACCTCGCGCAGGGCGGCGAAGGCGTCGGGCGCGATTCCCATGGCCGCCGCCCCACGGGCCAGGCGGTCGAGCTCGTCGTGCGTGAGCGGGCCGTCCGAGCAACAGGCGCGGAGCGCGTCGTAGACCATGGCGCCACTGATCAGCGCCATGCCCGGAGCCCCCATCATCGCTTCCACGGTGTCGGAGTCGTCATAGGTCTCGATCAACTCGATCACGCGGTCTGAGCTCCCCGCGGCCGTGTGGTAACCGATGAGCCACTCTCGCTCCCGCGCCGTGAGCCGGCTGTTGCCCCCGGCACACAGCAGGACGGCCTTGGCCGCCATGAGGTTGTCCTCCTCGGTGATCTGCTCGTACAGCTCGCCGGGGACTTCCCAGTTCTCCCAGCCGATCCACTTGAGGGCGGTGAGGCGCCGGCGCTCGACCTCGGTATCCGAAGGCGCGGCCAGGGGGATCGCAGCCGCCACGACCGTCCCTCCACCGCGAGGGCTGTCGATGCGCAGCTCGCCGCCCAGCGCGCTGACCCGGTCGGCCAGGCCTTCGAGCCCTGACCCGGGCGCAGGGACGGCGCCGCCTGCGCCGTCGTCGGAGACGGTGACCTGCAGCACTCCCTGGGCGACGCTGGCCTCCACGCTCACCCGGCGGGCGTGGGCGTGCTTGTTGACGTTGGCCAGGGCCTCGGCGACGAGGTAGTAGGCACCGACCTCGACGGGCTGGGGCAGTCGCTCCGGTACGTCGAGGTGCAGCTCGACGGGCACCCCCGGCCGTTCCGCCAGCGTCTCGATGGCACCCTCGATCCCGGCGTCGTCGACGATCGCGGGGTGGATCCCCCGGGCCAGCTCACGCAGCTCTGCTAGCGCGTCGTCAGCCTCTCTGGCCGCTTCGGCGATCAGGTCACCCACCGCACGGTCTCCCACCCTCCGGCTGGCCAGGCGGAGCACCAGGGCGAGCCCGACCAGGCGCTGCTGAGCGCCGTCATGGAGGTTGCGTTCCACCCTCCGCAGCTCACGGTCGCCGGCGTCGACGATCCGGGCACGCGACGCCTGGACCTCCGCGAGCTGGGCGTGCACCTGGGCCTTGAGCCGTTCGTTGTCGATGGCCAACGACGCCGACTCCACCGCAGCCCGCAGCCGGTCGGGGTCGCCCAGCAGGGCGGGGTCGTGGAGGAGCCCGGCCACCGGCTTACCGCCCCGGGCGATAGGGGTGAAGGCCGTCCCCGCGTCCCCCGTCGACCCTGTGGCGTCGCCCACCTCGTCGATCCAGCCTCCGGCGCCCACCCGGGGGTAGACGATGTCCAGCTCGGGGTCCCCGAGCGCCCGCCTCAGGGCGTCACGCGCCGTCTCGCGGTCGCCCGAGGTCCCGAGGTTGATGACCAGCGATGGCGGCCGGCTGTCGGGCTCGTCGGCCTTGGCGCCTCCGAGTCGTCGGCTCCCGCGGGCACTGGTCAGGAGCCCAGCGCCCACCATGGCCATGGGCACCCCGACGAAGAGCCGGGAGCCCGACTCGTCGGGGTCGTCGTACTCCAGGCCGAACAGGGCGGCCGAGGTCACGAGGGTGACGACCGCCGCCCCCAGGCGCCACCGACCGCTCATGGCCCAGCGTCGGTGACGGCCAGGATGGCGGCCAGGGACAGTTCGTCCTTGGGCACGTACCCGGCTGCCAACCCCTGGGCCAGGCGCCGCCCATGGGCCAGGTCGCGGCTCGATATCAGTATCACCATGGGCCCCCCAGGCTCCGCCTGAAGCCGCCGAGCCACCTCGAGCCCGTCCATACCGGGCAGGGCGAGGTCGAGCAGGACCACGTCGGGGCCCCACTGGGCCACGGCGGCAACCGCCTCACGGCCGTCCTCGACCTCGGCGACGATGTCGACGCCGTCGTCCACCAGGGCGCGGCGGGCCATCGAGCGGAACCTGGCATCGTCGTCGACGAGAACGACGCGCATCGGCATGCCCAATTGTGGCTCGTGGACGGTGCCGGTGTGCATCCGTGCTGGCACGGACGACAGGTCGTGGGCCGGGAGCGGAGGAGGGAGGGGGGTAGCACCCGCGGCCAAGTGTCGTGCTCGCACGGTTCACACGGCCTGGTGGTCAGTTCATCCTGACGGGATGAAACGCGAGCCGTTCGCGAGTTGACGTAGGGCAGCGCGCCGAGGGAGGTCGAGATGCGGTCAGCCGTCCGATCGGGGGAACGGTTGGGCCCGACCACGCCCGCCGCCGTGGTGTGGCTCGGCCAGGGCCCCGCCCGCGACCCGGCCCTCACGGGTGCGAAGGCGTCCGCCCTCACGGTAGCTGCCGCCGTCGGCATGCCCGTTCTCCCCGGCTTCGTCCTGACCACCGCTTACGACCACGCCAGCTCGGCCCACCGCGAGGAGGCCTTCGGGGCGTGGGCGCAGCTTTCCCAGGGCGGAGAGCTCTCCCTCGCCGTTCGCTCGTCGTCGACGATCGAGGATGGCGCCACCACGTCGATGGCCGGCCTGTTCACGTCGGTCCTCGACGTGCGCGGCTGGGGCCCGTTCCAGGAGGCGGTGGGCACGGTGCTCTCCTCCGCCAACGTCGTACCGCTGGTGGACGGGGGCGGGAACGCGCCCATGGCCGTGCTGGTCCAGCCCTACCTGCGGGCCGTATCGGGCGGGGTGACGTTCGGCCTCGATCCCGTGTCCGGGCGCGGCGACCGCCTTTTCGTCTCCGCTTCCGAACTCGGTCCGGCCGCCCTGGTAGGTGGAACGGTGGACGGGAGCAACTACGTGCTCACCCGCCACGGCCGGCTGGTCGACGGTCCCCATGGTCCGGCCATACTCGACCGCCGGCAGCGCCGGGAACTGGCCCGGAACGCTCGAGCAGCCGAGCGAGCCTTCGGGGGCCCCCAGGACGTGGAGTGGGCGTTCGACAGCGAGGGCGCCTTCCACCTGCTCCAGAGCCGGCCCGTCACGGCCGGCGGCGGCGACGCCCGCACCGGACCGCTGCTCGGCACCGGCCCGGTGGCCGAGACCTTTCCCGAAGCACTCTCGCCCCTGGAACAGGACCTTTGGGCCGAGCCCCTGCGCGACGCCCTCCGCCACTCGCTGGCGCTGGCCGGTACGGCCCCCCGGCGCCGCCTGGCCTCGTCGCCGGTCCTCGCCGTGGTCGGCGGGCGCCTGGCTGTCGACCTGGCCGTGGTACCCGACGGGACGGCGCCACGCTCGGCCGCAACCCGCCTCGATCCCCGGCCGGGCGTACGCAAGCTCCTCGCCGCCTGGCGGGTCGGCCGTCTCAGGTCCGCCCTGCCGGTGCTGGCTCGCGACCTGGTGGCCCGGGCCGACGCCGACCTGCTGGCCGTCGACGAGCTCGATCGCATGACCGGGAGCGAGCTGCTCGACCTGCTCGACTCCAGCCGCCAGGCTCTCACCGCCCTCCACGGCCACGAGGTCTTGGTGGGGTGGCTCGTGGACGCTGCCTCCGCCCGAGTGACGGCCGCTTCGTCGGCCATGGAGCTGCTCGCCGCCGGGCGGGCCGAAGGGCTCAGCGACGACGAGATCGTGCAGCGGGACCCGGGCGTGCTGGCCCTGGTCCCGCCCCGCATCGGGGGACGCACCCTGCTCCCACCGACCCCCGAGGCGACCCTGGCCCACCTCCCGGCCGCCAGCGTCGCCGACGACGACCCCGCCCTTCTGCGGGAGGCACTGCGGCTCCGTGCCCGCTGGGCCCAGGAGCTGACCGCCCGGGCGGCCTGGGAGCTGGGACAGCGGCTGGCCGAGGGAGGCGTTCTGGAAGCCGCCCACCAGGTCGGCTGGCTGCGGGCCGACGAGTTGCGGGCGGCGGTCCGAACGGGCGCCGTCCCACCTGACCTCGACGGCCGCCGCCAACAGGAGACGGCGCCGCTGCCGGCCCGCTTCCGGGTCACGGGCTCGGGGACGGTGGTGGCGGCCGTCCATCGCCGGCGCCGCGGGCGCCCTGGGGGCGCGGCCGGGGCCGGAGGCGGTCGTGGGATGGGCGTGGTCTACGGCGGCGCCGGCGTCCCACCCCAGGGCGCGGTGCTCGTCGTACGGTCGCTCGACCCGAGGTTGGCCTCGGTCCTGCCCCGTCTCGGCGCCCTGGTGGCCGAGACCGGCAGCCCCCTCTCCCATCTCGCCATCCTGGCCCGGGAGGTGGGGGTGCCCACTGTCGTCGGAGTGGTCGACGCCACGGCTCGCTTCCCGGCCGGCGCACTGGTGCTGGTAGACGGGAGCACGGGCGAGGTGTCCCTCGTCGACCACCACATAGGTGCGGCATGACGGGGCCGGGCTTTGCTCAGCGCTTGGCCCGGCTGCTGGCCGCGGTCGTGCTGCTCACCTCCGGTGCCTACTTCTTCGTATACCTGTGGCGGTGGGAGTGGAACCGGGCAGTGATCGCCGGGATCCTGTTCCTGGCCGCCGAGATCGCCCTCGGGACGTCGATGGTGCTCGCTCGGCTCCCGGCCGGCCGGGGATGGGAAAGGGGGGCGACGGGCACCACTACCGGACCTGACCCCGAGGTCGTGGCCCGCCTGCGGGAGACGGCCCCCCCACCCCGTAGCTCGTTCGCCTGGCTGAGGCCCAGGGGGGACCAGATGGGTGTCTTCGTGCCCGTGCTCATGGGTATGGGGGTGGTCGCCTCCGCCCTCGCCTGGGTCGTTGAACGCCTGGCCCGGCGCACGGCCGGCCCGGCCCTGGAGCGGAGGCTGGCCGCCCGCCTGTCCGTGCTCTCCTGGCCGCCAGCAGGCCTGGTCCCCACCCGCCCGAGCCCCCCTTCCATCCTCACCCGGCCCGCCCGCCCGCCGCGGCGATGAAGCGGTTCGCGCTGGTGGCTGCGCTGGTGGTGGCCACCATCGGGGGCGTCGACTGGTTGGCCGACCTCACCCAGGACCGGCCCGACCGGGTGTTGCGGGGCTCACGCAGCGAGCTGGTGTTCGACGTGCGCGTGCGGCACAGCTTCGACCCCGCTCCCCTCGACCGCGCCCGGGGGTTGTGGGGGGCCTGCCAGCACACCGTGTGGCAGAAGCTGGCCGAACCGGGCCTGGTCGAGCTCGAGGCAGGCCGGTTCCTGGCCGTCACCGAACCGGCCGTCGGGGAGCACGCCTGGCGCCGGCTTCAGGGCTGTCTCGAGGACTTCACCATCGATCGCCTCCAAGGCCACGTCGTGTCCAAGAAGGACATCGGTACCCCATGAAGGGGAACGGGCTTCTTGGACCTACAGGCCGACGCGGTGCCAAATGCGGCGGGGGGCGTCGAGGACCCGGCTGACCGCCCGTACGGCGACGTTCGGGCGAGCGAGGTCACCGCGGTCCATGCCGGCCACCATCACCACCTGTTCGAGCGAGGGCGGGCCGACAGCCAGGTTACGGCGGACCGCCCCCCGCCCGTTGACCTCGCCAGTAGAGACGAGCCAGGCGCCGACCATGGTGCCCGTGCGGCCCACGCCCGCCCCGCAGTGCACGAAGACGTTGCCCGCGGCCCGCTCCGTGGCCTCAAGGAAGCTCTGCACCTGCTCGCTCGTCGGGGTCTGCCCGTCACGGATGGGGATGGGGACGACTTCGAACCCGAGCGAGCGGGCGTACGCGAGGTCGAGCTCGACACCGTCCTCGGCCCGCAGGTCGATGACGGTGGTGACGCCGGCGGCGGACAGCTCCCGGTAGCCCTCGGGCGACGGGGCCCCGCCCCGCCACAGCTTGCCGTCGACCGCCTCGAGGTGGTCGATCCCGGGGATCCCGCGGAGCATCGCCTTGCTGGTGCTGCCCTGGGCCAGCAGCGACGCGGCCAGGATGCCCAGGTTGCCGGCCAAGATCAGGGCGGCGGTCACGGCGAGGGCCCAGATGGCCGACCTCGCGACGCGAGGCCGGGCCTTGGTCGCCTGGGGCTCAGGAGCGGTCGTGGCGTCGATGATTGCGTTCAGGATCGTCCTTCCAGTGGGAACCTTGGCCGCGCTCGGCGGCTGCCGTCAAGGTGATCGGCGCGCCAGCGGCGCGGGTTAACCCCTTCGTGCGGCCACCGGTGGCGACCCGGCTTGTTGGCGGTCACCGCCGGTGCGACGCTGTAGCGAGGTGAGGGGTCGCCGCGACCGACCTCGTAGGACGGACGTTGGAGGTAGAGATGGCCGGGGCGACCAGGCAAGAGGCGCTCGTCGAACGGCTCTTCGGCTCCCTGATCGGAGCGATGGACCTGCTGCACGTGTACTTGGGCGAGCAACTGGGGTTGTACGACGCGCTGGCCGTCGAGGGGCCCCTCACCAGCGGCGAGCTGGCCGAGCGGTGCGCCATCCACGAGCGGTACGCCCGGGAGTGGCTCGAGCACCAGGCCGTGGCCGGGATCCTGACGGTGGACGATCTCGACGCCGGCCCGGGCCAGCGCCGCTTCGCCTTGCCGGCCGAGCACGCCGAGGTCCTGCTCGACGGCGACAGCCTGTCCTACATGATGCCGCTCGGTCTGTTCCTGGCCTCGGTGGCCCGGACGATGCCGGAGGTGCTCGAGGCGTTCCGCACCGGTGGCGGCGTGCCCTACGAGGCTTACGGTCCGGACCTGCGCAGGGGTATCGCCCGTATCAACCGGCCCATGTTCCTCAACCTCCTGGCCGCAGAGTGGTTCCCGCAGGTGCCCGGTCTGGTGGAAAGGCTGACCGCCGACCCGCCCGCCCGGGTTGTGGACGTGGGGTGCGGCTCGGGTTGGTCGACCATCGCCATCGCCCGAGGGTTCCCGAAGGTGGAGGTCACCGGCCTCGACCTCGACCCTGAATCGGTGAACGACGCCAGGCGGAACGCCGAAGAGGCGGGCGTGGCCGACAGGGTCTCGTTCGAGGTACGTGACGCCGCCGACCCGGCCCTCGCCAGCCGTTTCGACCTGGTATGCGCCTTCGAGACGGTCCACGACATGTGCGACCCGGTCGGAGCGCTGCGGGCCATGCGGTCCCTGCTGGCTCCTGGCGGTGCGGTACTGGTCGCCGATGAGCGGGTCGCCGACACCTTCACGACCGACGTCGACGACGCCGAGCGCTTCCAATGGGGCTTCAGCGCGCTCCACTGCCTGCCCACAGCCATGACGGCACCCCCGGCGGCGGGGACGGGGACCATCATGCGGGCACCGGTCCTGCGGCAGTACGCGGCCGACGCCGGGTTCGCGGACGTCACGGTGCTGCCCATCGAGAACGACTTCTGGCGCTTCTACCACGTGGTCGGCTGAAGCCCAGCCCGCCACGCCACGACCGTTCACCCCAGCACTCGTACTCGAAGTCCGCGGACCGTCCCCGGCGGCAACCATGGCGCCCGGCGCGACCGGCTGGGGTGATGCGGTTCGCCGGCTGTCGGCAGGCTGTGACCCTGGTGAACGGTCACCGCCGCCCGGATCGGCCTAGGCCCGATGGACCGTCACGTCGATCGCGTACGTGGCCAAGGCTCGTAGGTCGGCGAGGTCCCCACTCAGCACGTCGCCGCCGGGTTCCGCCAGCGCGATCACGAGGGCATCCACAGCTGACCCCAGCCGCGCTTTGGCCCGGAGCGATGCTGCCCTTCTGGCGAGTCGTTCGGGAACACGCTCGACGACGTCGCACGTCTTGACGAAGCGGTTCACGTTGGCATCGGTGCGCGGTCCGCCCGTCAGGGACCCAACCAGGACCATCGATGGCACGACCGGCGGCCAGAGACCCTCGTTCCTGAACGCCCGTATGACAGCGAGAGCGTCCGCGTTCCGTCGAGCGAGCTTGCTGACCCCTCCTGAATCCAGAACCAGCGAGCTCAAACCCCCTTCCTGCGCCGGCTGCGCCCTCCGATCTCGGCGGCCAGGCGCTCGGCGCGACCGGCCACTTGGGGCGACGGCTCGCCGACCTCGTCGAGGAGTTCCCCGACGTAGCGGTCCGTCTCAGCGAGAAGCTCCTGGCGATGAAGCTCAGCGCGCACGGCATCCTGAAGCAGCTCCGAGGCGGGAAGGTGTTGCTCCTTCACCACCTTGTAGAGCTCTTCCGGGAGGTAGACCTGCATCCTCGGCATACGCCTAGTATACGTACACTCCGAGGGAGCGGACGATCGCCAGCGGCTCGCGCCCGGTCGAGCGAGCCGTCGAGCCGTGCGAGCTCAGTCGTGAGGCGGGCGACCCCCAGCGCCGCCTCAGGGTTCTGTGGTGGGCGATGAGGGTCTTGATCCCCCGACCTCTGCCGTGTGAAGGCAGCGCTCTACCGCTGAGCTAATCGCCCGAGGTGTCCCACGATAGTGCAGGCTCGGGGGCACGAAGAGGGGCCCGAAGGGTGGCCGCCAGACCGGTGGGGCGGCGGGCGGGGTCGACGCGAAGGTGCAGGCCGGACACGAGCAGCCCGCGGTGCGAGCCGGCCAGGGCGGCCAGGGGGTCGGCAGCCGCCGTCTCGACCTCGACCCGGCTCAGGCGGCCCCGGCCCCACAGCCGACCGGGCACGACCACGACGCCGTCGGCTCGCCGCTGCAGCGCCCGCAACACCATTACGACGGGGACGGCCGGGCCGGACGGGACAGCGACGACCCGCACACCGCGCTCCTGCCAGACCAGGAGCCGCTCAGGCCCGTCGGCCTCCCAATGGATGGTGCCCAGCTCCTTGGGGAACCCCCAGTTCTGGCGGCCTCCGATGCGGGACTCCGACGAGTCGACGACCATCGTCGTCACACACATGCCGAGCCTCGCTCCCAGGCGGGCGGGCTCGGAGACCGCCAGCTCCCGGTAGGGCCCGACGGGGGAGGTGTCGAAGCGGGCGGCGGTCACCGTGCACGGCCCCGGGAGCCTTCCCAGCTCGGCCGGGAGCCCACCCCTGGGCCCCCGCCACCGCGCCCACGCCACGACGCACTCGCCGGTGAGGGCCCATGGCGCGTGGGGCGCGGGCGTCATCGGTCCCCACGGTAGTGCTCGCCAGGAACGGTTCGCCTCGCTTCCCGCATGGGCCCCGGGGCTGTTCGCCGCACGGGAGCGGGCCGGCACTGATCGGCGTGTGCCGATGCCGTGACGAGGGGCGCCGGGAACCGTGATGGAATCGGGGGTCATGCGCATCGGTATCCTCGCTCCCCCGTGGGCCCCGGTCCCACCCCCGCTCTACGGCGGGATCGAGCAGGCCATCGACGGGCTGGCCCGCGGGTTCGTGGCCGCCGGCCACGAGGTCGTCCTGTTCACCACCGGCGACTCCACCAGCCCCGTCCCCCGCCGGTGGGAGCTCGACCGGGCCGAGGGTTACCGGATGGGCTTCACCGTCCCTGAGCTGCGCCACGTGATGGCCGCCTACGAGGCCTTCGACGACGTCGACATCGTCCACGACCATTCCGTGATGGGCCCCGTCTACGCCCGGGGCCTGGGAGGCCACACGGTGGTCACGACCAACCACGGGCCCTTCAACGAGGAACTGACGGCCATCTACCGGCGCATAGCCGCCGACGTGCCCATCATCGCCATCTCCCACGCCCAGCGCCGGGCCGCTCCCGAGTTGCCGGTGGGCGGGGTGATCCACCACGGGATCGACGCCTCTGAGTTCCCGGTGGGCGACGGCCGGGGCGACTACTGCCTGTTCCTGGGGCGGATGAGCCCCGACAAGGGTGCCCACTGGGCGGCCGGCGCGGCCCGCAAGGCCGGGGCCCGGCTGCTCATAGCCGGCAAGTGCCGCGAACCCTGGGAACAGTCCTACTTCGACGAGCAGGTCCGCCCGCTGCTCGACGACGACATCGAGTACCTCGGCGAGGTGCTCCACGACGACAAGGTGCGGTTGCTGGCCGAGGCCCGCTGCGTTCTCTTCCCGATCCGCTGGAACGAGCCCTTCGGCCTCGTGATGGTGGAGGCCATGGCCTGTGGAACGCCCGTGCTCGCCTTCCCCGAGGGCGCCGCCCCCGAGGTCGTCGACCACGGGCGCACCGGCTTTCTGTGCGAGGACGTGGCCGAGATGGCCGACGCCATCGCGGCCGTGGCCGACCTCGACCGGGGCGACTGCCGGGCGGCCACCGAGGGCTACTTCTCGATGCGCCGCTGCGCCGAAGAGCACATAGAACTGTTCTCGGGGCTACTCGGGCGCTGAGGCCCCGCCCCCAGAGCTGTCGGCCGAGGGCACCACGGCTTGGCGCAGGGGGACGATCCCCTCGCGGCGCAGGCGGGCGCCGATCCGCACCCGGAGCTCGCGCGTGACCCGCGTGCGCTGGGCCGGCACGGTCTTGGCCGAGACCCTGATCGTGAACCCGTCCGGGCCCATCGACTCCACGCCCAGCACGTGGGCCTCCAGGACCACCGACGACCACGCCGGCTCCTGCGCCATGGCGCTGACCACGTCGGCTATCACCGACTCGGCCACGGTCATATCGGCCCCGGGCGGCAGCGAGACGTCGAGCACGGCCCGCGACCAGTCCTTGGCCGAGTTGCCCACCTTGCGGATCTCCCCGTTGGGTACGAACCACACCGTCCCGTCGTCGGCCCGCAACCGCGTGGTCCGCAGGTTGACCTCCTCGACGGTACCCGTCACGTCCACCACGGTGACCACGTCGCCCACCGCGAACTGGTCCTCGGCCAGGACGAAGAACCCCGACAGGAAGTCCTTGACCAGGGATTGGGCCCCGAACCCCAGGGCGATCCCCACGATGCTGGCCCCGGCCAGCACCGGCCCGGGGTTGATGCCCACCTTGTCGATCACCACCAGCAGGGCGACCGTCCACACGGCGATGCGCACCACGTTGGCGGCCACGCCCGCCAAGGTGGCGGCCCGCGAGGCAGTGCGCTCCGGGCTCTCGCTGTGGAAGGTCGAACGGGCCACCAGGCCCGTCACCGACCGGCGGACCACCTTGGCCAGTGCCCGGCTGACCACCAGGGCGACGGCCAGGACCAGGAGCACCTCCAGGGGGCGGACCAGCACCCGGGCCGTGTCCGCCCCGAAGTCGGACAGCCCCATCCTGCGGAACAGGCGGTAGAGGTAGTCCCCGTTCACGGCGTCACAGGTAGGGCGCAGGGTCGACGGGCGAGCCGTTCACCCTGACCTCGTAGTGCAGGTGAGGCCCCGTGCACGTGCCCGTGCACCCCACCCGGCCGACGACCTGGCCCCGCGAGACCCGCTGGCCGGGGCGGACCAGCACCGCGCTCTGGTGGGCGTAGAGGGTGGCCAGCCCCCCGCCGTGGTCGATGACGGTGGCGTTCCCGTAGCCGCCCATCCACCCCGCGGACACGACCACGCCTTCGGCCGCGGCCTGGATGGGCGTTCCCGTGGACGCGCTCAGGTCGGCCCCGGTGTGCATCCTGCGGTTGCCGAACACGGGGTGGACCCGCCACCCGAAGGCCGACGACACCCGCACGCTGGCCAACGGGGGCCCGAGGCGACCTCCGGAGGGCGAGGACGAGGCCGGAGGCTGGAACTGCTGGCGGCGGCCCAGGGACTCGGCCACGGCCGCCGACTGCACCTCGAGCTCGCGGGCCTGGGCCTCGAACTCGCCTTGGCGATGGATGATCTCCTGGAGGGCCAGGTCGTGGTTGGCGATCTCGACCGACACCTGGTGGCGGGCCGCGGCCTGGGCGTCCCGGTCGGACTGGATGGCCGCCGTCTTGGCCGACACCACGTTGCGCTCGGCTTCGGCCTTCTCCTTCTCGACGGCCAGTTCGGCCAGCAGGTCGTCGGTCTGGTCCCTGAGCCGTTCGTGGTTGACGACGGCGTCGGCCTGGGTGCCGGCCACCGCCCGCAGGTAGGACTGGCGGTTGGCCACCACCGCCATGTCCGACGAGCGCAGGACGGCGACGATGCGCCCGGAATCGGACCGACCGGTGTAGGCCGCGATGGCCTGGTCCCGCAGCGCCTGCTCGGCCCCGGCCAGTTGTTGGCGGGTCTCCTCCAGCTTGGTCTCGGTGGTCCGCTGGCGCGAGACGAGGGCACCCAGGCGGGCCTGGGCGGCCCGCAACTCGCTCTGGGCCTCCCCGAGCCGGCCGTCGAGCTCGGCCACCCGGGCGTCGAGCTCCTTCTTGCGGGCCAGAGACTCCTCGACGGCCTGGATCAGCCGGGCCTCGTCGGCCGCGCTGGAGAGCTGGGCCTCGACGGGCTCGGCCCCGGGGGTGACCGGGGTCGGGGGCCCGGCCGCGAGCACCGCGGCCAGGCCACCGACCAGCAGTAGCGCGACCAGGCGTCGCCTACCGTTACCCCCTTCACCCACCTTGCCCACTTGCGCAACGGTAGCAACAGGAGCCCCAAACTCAAACTGGGGCCGGGGAGCGGAGCGCTCAGCGCTGGGCGACGGCCAGGACGAGCCCGGCCCGGGTGCCCACGATCACCTGGCCGCCCCAGACTGCCGGGGTCGACTCGATGCACCCGCCCAGGCCGATCGACCACAGCTCGGGTGGGTCGACGGCCGTCGAGGACACGTCGTAGGCGTGCAGGAGCCCGAAGCAGTCACCCTGGAGGAGCACGCCGTCGACCACCACCGGCGACTGCCACAGCGGGCCAGGGAGCGACTTGGCCCACCGCACGGCCCCCGTCGCCCGGTCGAGGCCCACCAGGCGGCCCCCGTGGGTGGCCACGATCACCAGGTCGCGGTGCAGGGCGGGAGTGGCCCACACGCCCGCCAGCCCGTCGCGGGCCACGACCTCCTGGTCGGCGAACGACCAGACGAGGGGGTCGGCCCGGCGGGGGTCGAGCTTCATTACCTGGCCGACCTGGCGGCCCCGCTCGGTGCGGCGTTCCCATTGGGAGGCCACATAGAGCATGCCCTCGGGGTCGATGACCACGGTGGCGTCGGTGTCATCGCCCGTCCAGAACCGGAAGGTCCGCTCCGGGGCCCGGCCGGCGGCCAGACCGGAGATGTCCCAGCCCTGCACCAGGCCGCCCGAGTTGGCGAAGTACAGAGTCCTTTCCCACAGGGCCACCGAGCCCTCGATCGACACGTTGTAGTCACCGAGGGCCTCCAGCAGCTCGCTGTCCCAGCCGGGGGCGCTGAACACCAGCTCGGGCGCGGCCCGCACCAGCCCGTCGGGCCCGTAGGAGCGGTCGAGGCGCACGGCGTGCCAGTGGCTGTTCTCCCCTCCGACGAGCAGGTGGCCGTCGACCACGAGGGCGGCGCCGTCCCAGTCGTCGTTCCACAGCACGGGGCTGACGGCCGACGCCGGCAGGCTCCAAAGCTCGGTGGGGACGGGCCGGTCGATGGCGATCACCCTGAAGTTGTTGTCGCGCGACCCCACGTACACGAGGGGGTAGCCGTCGGGGTCGACGGTGACCGACCCCTTGACGAGCCCCCCGGTCTGGAGGCTGGGGAGAAGGGGGCGGCCACTGGAGGCGTCGAGGAAGTGGACGGCGCCGTCGTAGGCCCCGAAGACCACCCATGTCCGCCCGTCCCGCTCGAAGACCGCGGGCTGGCCGGTCCAGCCCGTCCCGCACCAGCGCACCGGTAGCCCTGCCTCCTCGGTCTCCGAGCACATGGGCTCGTCCGGGTAGCTCCACTGCACCCGGGGCGACGACGGCACCGGGCCCGTGCCGTAGTAGGAGCGGGTGGCGTTGCCCCGGAACGTGAGCAGGCCGCGGACCGCTGCAGGCACGGTCGTCGGTGGGGTGGTCGTCGGTGGGGTGGTCGTCGGGCTGGAGGACGTGGGGGTTGCCGGGCCCTCGGTGGTGGAGGGGCCCGGGGACGACGACGTGGTGGTGGCCGGCATGGCCACGTCGCCGGCCACGCCCGCCTGGCAGGCGGCGGCCCCGACCAGGGCGGCGAACACGACCGCCGTCCACGGTCGCCTACCGGTGATCGCCCACCGACCGGTCGCCAGGCGTCGGCCGTCCCCGGTCGCCAGCCCCCGCCCCCTCCCCCGTCCGTGCACTTCGGCCATTCTCGGCCCCCGCCGGCCCGGGTGCAACGACCACCGTCGATGTAACGCCCATGGGCCCAGTCCGGTCCTGCTAGAGATGCGGGAATGATCAGAGAGGCCCTCGGGGCCCAGCGCATAGCCGTCACGGGTTCGACGGGCTTTCTGGGCACCGCGCTCGTCGAGCGGATGCTGCGGGCCGTGCCCGGGTGCGAGCTGGTGCTGCTGGTCAGGCCGGGGCGCCGGTCCACCCCCGCGGAGCGGGCCCGGCGGGAGATCTTCGGCAACGACGCCTTCAAACGGCTCAAGCGGGAGTGGGGCGACCGCTTCGACGCCGAGGTCGAGAGCCGCGTTCACGTGGTCGGGGGCGACGTGTCCGTCGACGGGCTGGCCGTCGACGCCGAGGGCGCGGCGCTGATCGCCGGCTGCCAGACGATCATCCACTCGGCCGCCCTGGTGAGCTTCGACGCCCCCATCGACAAGGCCATGGAGACCAACCTGCTGGGCCCCAAGCGGGTCATCGACCTGGTCCGGGCGGCCGGGGCCACGCCCCATTTCATCTCCGTGTCCACCGCCTACGTGGCCGGCAACCGCCGGGGCCGGGCGCCCGAGGCCCCGCTGACCGAGACCCCGTTCTCGACCGAGGTGTCCTGGCAGGCCGAGGTCGAGGCCATCCGCCGGGCCCGGGGGGACGCCGAGGCCGAGAGCCGGCGTCCCGAGCTGCTCGAACGGTTCGCCAAGGAGGCCCGCCACGAACTGGGGGCAGCCGGCCCGCCCCTGCTGGCGGCCAAGGGCGAGCGGCTGCGCGAGCAGTGGGTGTCGGACTTCCTGGTCGAGGCCGGCCGGGCACGGGCCAAGGCCCTGGGCTGGCCCGACGCCTACGCCTACACCAAGGCGCTGGCCGAAAGGGCCGCCCTCGAGGTGTGCGGCGACGTCCCCCTGACCATCCTGCGGCCCTCGATCATCGAGTCGGCCCTGGCCGAGCCCCATCCTGGGTGGATCCGGGGCTTTCGCATGGCCGAGCCCATCATCATCTCCTACGGCCGGGGCCTGCTCAAGGAGTTCCCGGGCATCCCCGAGAGCGTCGTCGACGTGATACCCGTCGACCTGGTCGTGGCCTCCATCCTGGCTGTGGCCGCCCAGGGCCCGCCGGCTCGACCGGCCGTCTTCCACGCCTCGACGGGCGCCCGGAACCCCCTGCGCTACGACCACCTGGTCGACACCGTGCGGGAGTACTACGGCGAGCACCCCATCTACGACAACGAGGGCCAGCCCATCGTGGTAGCCCCGTGGTCGTTCGGGGGCCGGGGCCGGGTGCAGCGCCAGCTCGTGCGGGGCATCACCCTGCTCAAGGGGGCCGAGAAGGCCGTGGGCGCCCTGCCCATCCGGGGCGAGAAGGCCGAGATCAGCGGCAAGGTCGAGGAGAAGCGCATCCAGGCCCAGCGCGCCCTCGACTACGTGAAGCTCTACGGGGCCTACGCGGAGACCGAGGCCATCTTCGACGACGCCCGGCTCCGTGCGCTGTGGGAGTCGCTCGGGCCCGAGGACCAGGAGGCCTTCGGGTTCGACACCGAGGTCATGGACTGGACCGAGTACATCCTCACCGTCCACATGCCCACGGTGGTGCGCCAGGCCCGGGCCCGCACGACCGGAGGGCGCCGGGAAGGGCCGTCTCGGGAGGACAGGGCCCGCAAGTCGGTCCTCTCCGGCGAACGCCACTTCGCGGCCTTCGACCTCGAGAACACGCTGATCGCCTCCAACGTGGTCGAGTCCTACTCCTGGCTGGCCAGCCGGCGCATGGACGACGAGGAGCGGGTGCGGTTCGTGACCCGCATGCTCAGGGCCGCCCCTTCCATGTGGTCGCTCGACCGCAAGGACAGGGGCGACTTCCTGCGCCACTTCTACCGGCGCTACGAGGACGCTCCCGTCGAGCGGGTCAGGGCCGACGCCTGGGAGCTGTTCAGCTACCTGCTGCTCACCAAGTCGTTCCCGGCCGGCATCCGCCGGGTCCGCGAGCACCGCCGGGCCGGCACCCGCACGCTGCTCATCACCGGTGCCCTCGACTTCGTGATCGAGCCACTGAGGCCCCTGTTCGACGACGTCATATGCGCCCACCTGGGCGTCAAGGACGGGCGGTTCACGGGGGAACTGATCGACGCCCCGCCCACGGGCGAGGCCCGGGCCCTGGTCATCGAGTCGTGGGCCGCCGACCACGGCCTGCAGATGTCCGAGTCGGTCGTATACGCCGACTCGGCCAGCGACCTGCCCATGCTGGAGGCGGTGGGCTTCCCGGTGGCGGTCAACGCCGAGCCCAAGCTGGCCGCCATCGCCCGCAAGCGGGGCTGGCACATCGAGCAGTGGACGAAGGCCCCCGGGGCGCCCCGCCCGCCCCTGCCCCTGGCCCCCCGGCGCGCCGGGGGGGCCGGCCGCCCGGCGGCGGTCTCGGGCAGCCGGGCCCGCCCCTGATGCGCGCCCTACGCTTCGGGCACTCGCTCCCCCGCTACGCGGCCGCCCGCGTGGCCGGTTCCCTGTCCCCCGGCCTGGGGGCGCGGGTGGGCCCGCTCAAGCTGGCCGAGATCGACGAGCCCGAGCTGCCCGGGCCGGGCTGGCAGCGGGTCCGCCCCCGCCTGGCCGGCATCTGCGGGTCCGACCTGTCCACCATCGACGGCAAGTCGTCCCGTTACTTCGAACCCCTGGTCTCGTTCCCGTTCGTTCCCGGGCACGAGGTCGTGGGCGAGCTGGCCGGGGGCGAGAGGGTGGTGATCGAGCCCGTCCTGGGCTGCGCGGTGCGGGGGGTCGACCCCCCGTGCGGGGCGTGCGGGCAGGGCCGGGCCGACTGCTGCGAGCGGCTGGCCTTCGGCGACCTGGGCGCGGGCATGCAGACCGGCTACTGCTCGGGGACGGGCGGGGGGTGGTCGACCTCGCTGGTGGCCCACGACAGCCAGGTCCACCCCGTGCCCGAGGCCATGAGCGACGAAGCCGCCGTGATGGTCGAGCCGGCGGCGTGCGCCATCCACGGCGTGCTCGGAGCGGGCCCTCTGACCGGAGCCACGGTGCTGGTGCTGGGGGCCGGGACCCTGGGCCTGTGCGCCGTCGCCGCCCTGCGCCGCTACACGGGCCCGGCCACGGTCATCGCAGTGGCCAAGTACCCCGAGCAACGGGCGCTGGCCGCCGACCTGGGAGCCGACGTGGTCGTGCGCCCCGAGGAGACCAGGCGGGCCGTACGCCGGGCCACGGGCTCGCTCAAGCTGGGCGACCGCCTGGCGGGCGGGGCCGACGTGGTCGTCGACTGCGTGGGCAGCGCCTCGTCGGTGGCCGAGGACCTGGCCGTCGTCCGCCCCGGGGGCGTCGTGGCCCTCCTGGGCATGCCGTCGGTCGTCAGCGTCGACATGACCGCGCTCTGGCAGCGCCAGGTCACGCTGCGTGGGTCCTACGCCTACGGGTTCGAGGCGGCCGCCGATCCCCCGCGCCGCACCTTCGACCTGGCCTTCGAGCTCGTGGCCGAGGCTGGCCTCGACCGCCTCGTCTCGGCCACCTACCCGCTCGACCGCTACCGTGAGGCCATCGACCACGCCGCCAACGCCGGCCGCCGAGGGGCCGTCAAGGTGGTCTTCGACCTGCGAGGAGAAAAACGCCGGTGACCCGACCCCCCCTCGCGAAACCTGCGCGGGATTCGTGGGCATTTCGCCCACTATTCCCGCGCGGGTTTCGCGCCCTGCCCGCCGCCGGGGGCCCACGGTGAGCACGCACCGCGAGCACACGCGGCCCGGGTTCGTCCTCGAGGTCGACCGGTCGACGCCGCCCATCCTGTTCCACGCGGGCGAGGGCTTCCACCTCGAGAAGCTGCCGGTGGGCAGCCGGGTCGTCTACCCCAACGAGGCCCTGCCCGCCCTGGAGGACCCCGACGCCGCCGTCCGCCACGCCCTGCTCAACCCGGTGGGCGACTCCGAACCCCTGCCCGCCCTGCTGCGGCCGGGCATGCGCCTGACGATCGCCTTCGACGACCTCTCGCTGCCCCTGCCCCCCATGGCCCGGCCCGACAACCGCCAGCGGGTCATCGAGGCGGTCCTGGAGATGGCGGCCGCGGCTGGCGTGGACGACGTGGTGCTGATCGCCGCCCTCGGCCTTCACCGGCGCATGACCGAGGCCGAACTGCGCCACGCCGTGGGCGACCGGGTCTACGACGCCTTCGCCCCCCACGGCCTGCTGACCCAGCACGACGCCGAGGACCCCGACAACCTGGTCGTGGTCGGCCACACGGCCGAGGGCGAGCTGGTGGAGATGAACAAGCGGGCGGCCACCAGCGACCTGCTCGTCTACGTGAACATCAACCTCGTGTCCATGGACGGCGGGCACAAGAGCCTGGGCACGGGCCTGACCACCTACCGGAGCCTGCGCCACCACCACAACGTCCACACCCTCCAGCACAGCCGGTCGGTGATGGACCAGACGAAGTCGGCCTTGCACTCGTCCAACTGGCGTATGGGACGGCTCATACGCAGCTCGGGGATCAAGGTCTTCCAGATCGAGACGACGCTCAACACCGACACGTTCCCGGCTGCCTTCCGGTTCCTGCAGCGCCGGGAGTGGGAGTGGACGGCGCGTGACCGGGCGTCTTACTTGGCCGTCAAGAAGTCGCTCGACCGCACCCCCCGCTCGATCTCCCGCCCCATCTTCCAGGCCATCCGCGCGCCCCACAAGATGACCGGGGTGACCGCCGGCGAGGTCGAGGCCGTGCACGCCATCACCACCGAGGCCGTCTACCGCCAGCAGATGGTCGCCGTCGACGGCCAGGCGGACGTGCTCACCATGGGCCTGCCCTACATCTGCCCATACAACGTCAACTCGGTGATGAACCCCATCCTGGTCATGTGCCTGGGCCTGGGTTACTTCTTCAACCTCTACCGGGGCCAGCCCCTGGTGCGCCCGGGCGGGGTGGTCATCATGAGCCACCCCACGCCCTGGGAGTTCCACCCCGTCCACCACCCGAGCTACATCGACTTCTTCGAGCAGGTCCTGAGCGAGACGACCGACCCCAAGGAGATCGAGAAGAAGTTCGAGGAGGACTTCGCCACCGACCCGTGGTACATCCACCTCTACCGCACCAGCTACGCCTACCACGGCGTCCACCCGTTCTACATGTGGTACTGGGGCGCCCACGCCCTCCAGCACCTCGCCCCCGGCGGGGTCATCATCATGGGCGGTGACCCCAAGGCCGTGCGCCGGCTCGGCTTCAAGCCGGCGTCGACCCTGCGCGACGCCCTGGAGATGGCCGAGGACATCGTGGGCCGCGACCCCCGCATCACCCACCTGCACGCCCCACCCCTGATGATCGCCGACGTGACCGGCCCGTGAAGGGCCTGCGCCTGCGCGCCCCGTTCCCGCTCGGCTCGCCCACGTGGCCCACGACCGTGCCCCGGCCGCCGGTGGAGAGCCGTACCGGGCTCGACTACGACACGTCGTGGGCGCGGCGCTACCCGGCCCGCCTGGCCCGGGCCGTGATCGTCGACGACGTGATCCGGCCCATCGTCCACCTGCTGGGCTCGCCCACGGTGGCCGGCCTCGACCGCATCGAGCACCTCGACGCCCCTGTGATCTTCGCGGCCAACCACCAGAGCCACTTCGACACGCCCCTTCTGCTCTCCACGCTCCCGCCCCGGTTCCGCCACCGAACGCTGGTGGCCGCCGGGGCCGACTACTTCTTCCGCAGCCGGCCCATGGGCACCATCTCCGCCCTGTCGATCGGGGCCATCCCGGTGGAGCGCTTCCGGGTCAACCGGCGATCGGGCGACCTGTCGGTCGCGCTCATCGAGGACGGCTGGAGCGTCGTCATCTTCCCCGAGGGGGGACGTACGCCCGACGGCTGGGCCCGCGAGTTCCGGGCCGGGGCCGCCTACCTTTCGTTGCGCAGCGGGGCACCCATCGTGCCCGTGCACGTCGAGGGCACCCGCCGGGTGTGGAAGAAGGGCCAGAACATCCCCCTGCCGGTCAAGCGGGACGAGGCCGTCACCGTGACCTTCGGGGCCGCCATCCGCCCCGAGCCGGGCGAGGACACCCGCCGCCTCGGGGCCCGTGTTCAGGACGCGGTAGCCGTGCTGGCCGACGAGGCCGCGTCGGACTGGTGGACGGCCCGGCGCCGGGCCGCCGAGGGCGCCACCCCTGCGATCACCGGCCCCGGTGCGGGAGCCTGGCGCCGCTCCTGGGCCCTCAAGGAGAAGCGCCGCCCCCTCTCCTCCACCGCCAAGTCCTGGCCCTAAGCCGGCGTCCCCCGAGGGGCTTCGCGCCAGCTGAGTCTATCGGCCTCATGGCGGTGACGTACTTGTTGGACACGAGCGTTCTCACCCGGCTCCGCCACCCGGCCGTGCGCTCGCGCATCGAAGCCCTCGACGCCGCCGGGCTGGCCCGCTCCCCCATGACCGACCTCGAGATCGGGTTCTCGGCGAGCACAGCTTCGGACTGGGACCGGCTCATGGCCGCGGTGGCAGCCTTCCCACTCGTCGACATCGAGCCCACCCACTTCGCTCGCGCTCGCAAGGTCCAGCGGCTGCTAGCCGACCGCGGCCTCAAGGGTCGGAAGGTGCGTGATCTGCTCATCGCCGCCGTCGGGGAGACGACGGCGCGAACCGTGCTCCACTACGACGCCGACTTCGACCACATCTCGGCTGTGACCGCTCAAGCCACCCAATGGGTTGTCCCGCCGGGAACCGTCGACTGACGGCGCGTCCCGAGGACTATCGAGCCGGCTGTTGCGGTCAGACCTTCAGGAGGTACTCGGGGGACGCGACCAGGGCGGCGAAGAAGGCCTCCTGGCGCATGCCATTTGTGATCTGGTTGGACCACACGAGCACTTCGTTGGCTGATGCCGGCCGCCCGAGGTACCACGAGAACCCGACCTTGACGACGTTCTGGCGGGCCACGGGCGAGGTCGTGAAGGCCAAGGCGACCGTGTAGCGGCTCATGCCCTTGTTCATCTGGTCGACCCAGAAGGCACGGGCATTGGCGTCGACGGTCCCGATGGTGAACAAGCACAAGGCGTCGACGAAGGCGGCTGGCGTGCCGCCTCGCCGGGCGTAGAACTCGTCGGAGCCGATGATCGCCATCTGCACCCACTCCCACAGCCACCCGGCGCCGACCAGGCCCACCAGATGGTCGATCTCTGCGCCGGACGCCGGCCGGCCTAGGTAGGCGCGGTAGTACACGTCGACGGCCGTCCGCCGGTACTCGGTGCTGGCGAACAGGGCGTTGACCATCTGGGCCCGCGTGATTCCGAGAGTGAAGGCGTTGAGCCAAGCCGTCTTCTCGATGGCCGCAGGGGGCCGCCCGAGGATGTGGGCATAGGACGAGTCCACGAACCGGGCCGACTGCGACTGCCCGGGCGGGACGGTCGTTGTGGTTGTGGTCGTCGGCGGGACGGTCGTGGTCGTCGGCGGGACGGTCGTGGTCGTCGGCGGGACGGTCGTGGTGGTCGGCGGGACGGTCGTGGTGGTCGGCGACGGGACGGTCGTGGTGGTCGTCGGCGGGACGGTCGTGGTGGTCGTCGGCGGGACGGTCGTGGTCGTCGGCGGGACGGTCGTGGTGGTGGTCGGCGGGACGGTCGTGGTCGTCGGCGGGACGGTCGTGGTGGTGGTCGGCGGCACGGTCGTGGTGGTGGTCGTCGTGGGAGACGGGACCTGGCCCGACGAGCTGGTCAGGAACGCGCTGTTAGCCGTGTTCCAGTGGGTGGCCAGCCAGGTGCCCGGTACCGGGGCGGTGGAGAAATAGTCGTCGTTGTTGCAGTCGAGGCGGACCTCGTTGGAGCTGGGGCACAGGTAGCGCATCTGCACGCCCACGGCGTCGGTGTAGCAGAGCCGGTCGTACTCGTCGGTGCAGTGGCCGTTGGCGGTGGCGTTGGGGGCGGTTGGCTGGACCGAGCCCAGCGTGTGGACGAGCTCGTGCAACTCGACCGAGTTGGCCGAGCCCCAGCACGCCCGGTCGACCCGGGCCACCATGCCGGGCACCTGGGAGATGCCGTTGTTGGGGTTGTCCTGGCCGGGGCGGTCGTCGTTGTAGACCTGGGCTATCCCGCAGTAGACGTTGGAGTCCATCCACACCATGTACTTGCGGTCGCTGCGGTTGTGGCCCAGGGCCCGAAGCTCGTTGATGGTATTGGTGAAGGTGTCGTCCCCGGCTGACGACAGGGTCACATTGAGCACAGTGGGCACACACGAGGAGTCGTGGACGAAGCGGATGTGCCGCACTCCCCCGGTCTGGGCCGCGCTGAGGTTGACCATGTCGTCCATCTGGGCGGCCCACAGCCGGATGTTGGCCACGAAGCTGGAGTAGCGGTCGCTGTTGTTGGAGGGCCGGGCGTAGACGAGCTGAACGCGCTTGCCCGTCACGCCGTCGCCCTGGCAGGCCATGGTGGACAGGGCGGCGGTCTCGGCGCTCACCGAAGGTACGGGCGCCGGCTCGCGCACGTCGATGTCCACCGGCGCGGGGTCAGGGCCGTGCGTGCACGAGGTCTCCCCCGAGGCCAGGCGCAACTCGAAGGCTCCCTTGCAGGCCTCGTCGGGCAGGCTGGGGCGCAGGCCGTCGAACACCAGGCCGCGCGCCCGCTCGTTGGCCGGCCCGTCGAGGAACGGCCCGGGCGCCACGAAATCGGGTACGGGGCCGGCCGCCTGTGATGGCGACTGGGCGGCCGACCCCACCCCCGTGCCGAGGACCGCGACTATCACCAGGACAGATGCAAGGGCGGTGCACCTGGGTCGGCGACGGGCGTGGTCTGGTGGCACCTTCCCCTTGTCGGCCGCCGGGCCCCAGACCTTTACCCCGCCCGGCCCAGCTCCCGGCCCGGGTATCCTGGGGCGGTCACCGGAGTAGGCAGCGTCGCCTCTTCGACGAAGAAGCCCGCCGGTGCCCCACCGTCCCCGCCCTGCGTTCCCCGCGCCCTGACCCGAACGAGGTAGGCCCGCCCATGGCTCGCGAGCTAGACGCCTGTGGGATCGGCTTCGTCGCCGACGCCCACGGCCGGTCGTCCAGAAGTATCGTCACCGCCGCCCTCGGCGGCCTGGCCTGCGTGCGCCACCGGGGGGCCCTGGCGGCCGACGCCCGCTCCTCGGACGGTTCCGGCCTGCTCGTGCCCATCCCCCCCGCTCTCTTCGGCCAGGGGGCGGGCCTGGCCATGCTCATGGTCCGCGGTGACGACCCCCGGGCGGCCGTCGAGGCCGCGGCCCAAGCCGAGGGCATGGCGGTGGCCGAGTGGCGCACGCCCCCGACCGACGAGGACGTGCTCGGTGACATGGCCCGCGGCAGCCGTCCCCGGTTCCTCCAGGCCGTGTTCTCGGCCCAAGAGGGTGAGGACCCCAAGGGGGCGGCCGCTGAGCGGGCCGCCTTCCGCCTGCGCCGGCGCATCGCGACCACCGCTCCCGGCACCTACGTGGCCTCCTGCTCGTTCCGGCTGGTGGTCTACAAGGGCCTGGTCGTGGCCGACGCCTTGGCCGACTACTTCCTCGACCTGGCCGACGAGCGGTTCGAGGCCCCGTTCGCCATCTTTCACCAGCGGTTCTCGACCAACACCCTGCCCACGTGGGAGCGGGCCCAGCCCTTCCGCATGCTGTGCCACAACGGCGAGATCAACGCCCTGGCGGGCAACGTCAACCGCATGCGGGCCCGCGCCCGGCTGGGCACGGTGGAGGTTGGCCTGGGCGACGAGGCCCTCTTCCACCCGGTCGTCGACCCCGAGGACTCCGACTCGGGCAACCTCGACTCGGTCGTCGAACTGCTGACCAGGGCCGGGCGGGACGTACGCCACGCCGTGGCCATGGCCGTGCCCGAGGCCTGGGAGGGCGAGCGCGACCTCGACCCCGAGGTGCGAGGCTTCTACCGCTACCACGCCTCGCTCATGGAGCCGTGGGACGGGCCCGCCGGGCTCGTGTTCACCGACGGGCTGGGCGTGGGGGCTTCGCTCGACCGCAACGGCCTGCGCCCCCTGCGCTGGTCGGTGTGCGACGACGGGTTCGTGGCCGTTTGCTCGGAGTCGGGCGCCATCGACGTGTCGGGCCACGGCCAGGTCAAGCGAGGCCGTCTCGGTCCCGGGCAGATGCTGTTCGTCGACCCCAGCCGGGGTTTCCTCGACGACGACCACTGCAAGCAGCGTCTGGCGGCCGCCGGTCCCTACGCCCGCTGGGCAGCCGACGGCGTGCGAGAGATCTCCCGGGGCCGGCCCATCCTGCAGACGGCCGACGGCGACGACATCGAGCGCCGCCAGGCCATGTTCGGCTACGCCCGCGAGGAGCTGGCCATGGTCCTGCGGGCCATGGCCAACGACGCCAAGGAGCCCACCTACTCGATGGGCGACGACTCGCCCCTCCCCCACCTGGCGGGCCGGCCCCGCACCATCCACCACTACCTGCGCCAGCGCTTCGCCCAGGTCACCAACCCGCCCATCGACCACCTGCGCGAGCGCCTGGTCATGAGCCTGCGCACGCTCCTCGGGCCTCGCCACCCGGTGCTCACCGAGAGCCCCGAGGCCGCCCAGTTGCTCGAGCTCGGGTCGTTCTTCGTCTACCCGTCGCTGATCGTCGACCTGCTGACCGGCGCCAGTGGGTTCGAGTGCGCCCACCTCGATGCCACCTTCGCGGTGGCCGATGGCCCGGGCGGCCTGCGGTTGGCCGTGGAGGGCCTGTGCGAGGCGGCTGTGGCCCGAGCCCGGGAGGGGGCCGCCTTGTTGGTCATCGACGACGCGGCTGTGAACGACGACCGCGCCCCTGTGCCTGTCCTGCTGGCCACCGGGGCCGTCCACCACCGGCTGGTGGCCGAAGGCCTACGCTCGGACGTGAGCCTGATCGTGTCGGCCGACGAGGCGCGCGACGTGCACTACGTCGCCTGCCTGCTCGGCTACGGTGCCGACGCCATCTGCCCGGGCCTGGCCCTCGAGACCGTCGCCCGAGAGGCCGACGAGAACGCCGACAGCGAGCTGTCGGGGCCCGAGGCCCAGCAGCGCCTCCAGTCGGCCATGGAGGACGGCGTGCTCAAGGTCATGTCGAAGATGGGCATCTCCACCGTCGACTCCTACCGGGGTGCCCAGATCTTCGAGGTCGTGGGCCTCGGCCCCGAGGTGGTCGAGGTGTGCTTCGCCGGCACCCCGTCGGTGGTCGGCGGCATCGGCTGGGCCGAGCTGGGGGGGGACGTCCTGGCCCGCCACGCCGACCAGCGCATGGGCGACGGGGGGTACTACCGGGCCCTGAAGAAGGCGGGCGCCGAGTACCACACCCACAACGACCCGGTGGTCAAGGCCCTGAACGAGTTCACGGCCGCCCACCTGCTCCAGTCGGCCCTGCGGGACGGGTCCAACGAGACCTACGACCGCTTCGCGGCCCTGGTCAACGGCCGGCCCCCCACCGAGCTGCACGACCTGCTGGAGATGGTCCCGGCCGCCCAGCCTGTCCCCCTCGACGAGGTCGAACCGGCCGCCGCCATCACCCGGCGGTTCTCCACCGGGGCCATGTCCCACGGCGCCCTCAGCCGGGAGGCCCACGAGACCCTGGCCGAGGGGATGAACCTCATCGGCGGCAAGTCCAACTGCGGCGAGGGGGGCGAGGCCCGCTACCGCTATGCCACCCGGGGCCAGGCCACGGGCGACAAGAACAGCCGCATCAAGCAGATCGCCTCGGGCCGCTTCGGCGTCAACGCCGAGTACTGCGCCCACGCCGACGAGCTCAACATCAAGATGGCCCAGGGCTCGAAGCCGGGCGAGGGCGGCCAGATCCCCGGGGCCAAGGTGAGCGAGGAGATCGCCACCCTTCGCCACACCCAGGCCGGCATCGGGCTGATCTCGCCGCCCCCTCACCACGACATCTACTCGATCGAGGACCTGGCCCAGCTCATATACGACCTCAAGCAGGTGAACGGCAACGCCGACGTGTCGGTGAAGCTGGTGGCCGAGGACAACGTGGGCACCATCGCCGCGGGCGTCACCAAGGCCCTGGCCGAGGTCGTGCACATCTCGGGGGCAAACGGCGGCACCGGGGCGTCGCCCCTCATGTCGATCAAGCACGCGGGCATGCCCTGGGAGCTGGGCGTGGCCGAGACCCAGCGGGCGCTGATCGACAACGGCCTGCGGGAGCGGGTCCGGGTGCGGATGGACGGCGGCCTACTGACCGGTCGCGACGTGCTGCTGGCCGCCCTGCTGGGCGCTGACGAGTACTCGTTCGGCACAGCCGCCATGATCGCCGAGGGCTGCATCATGGCCCGGGCCTGCCACAAGGACACGTGCCCCACCGGCATCGCCACCCAGCGCCCCCACCTGCGGGCCAAGTTCACGGGCACGCCCGAGGGCGTGGCCGCCTACATGCTGTTCATCGCCGAGGAGGTGCGCCGGGGCCTGGCCGCCCTCGGCTTCCGCACCCTCGACGAGGCCATCGGGCGCGTCGAATGCCTGCGCCAACGGGTGGTGGAAGGCGACGACCGGTCCAACAGCATGGACCTGACCCCGCTGATCACCCCGCCCGCCGACCCCGAGGCCGTGCGCCACTTCGTGGCCCACGTGCCCCTCCAGCGGCCCCGCTCGACCCTCGGGGACCGCCTGCTGGCCGACGCCTACTACGACGTGTGGGACGGGGCCGACGTCGAGCTGCGGTACCCGATCCGTAACTCCGACCGCACGGTGGGCGCGGCGCTGGCCGGCGCGCTGTCCTTGGAGTTCGGCAACACGCCCCCGCCGGGCACGGCCTCGGTGCGCTTCGACGGCACCGCCGGGCAGAGCTTCGCCGCCTTCCTGTCCCACGGCATCGAGCTCGAACTGGTGGGCGAGGCCAACGACTACGTGGGCAAGGCCATGTCGGGCGGGCGGGTGGTAATCCGCCCACCGGCCAACGACGCCGGCGGCACCCCCGTTCTGGCCGGCAACACCTGCCTCTACGGGGCCCAGGGCGGCGAGCTCTACATCGCAGGGGCGGCCGGCGAGCGCTTCGGGGTCCGCAACTCGGGTGCCCTGGCCGTCGTCGAGGGCGTGGGCGACCACGTGTGCGAGTACATGACGGGCGGCACCATCGTCGTGCTCGGGCCCGTGGGCTACAACGTCGGCGCGGGCATGACCGGGGGCCAGGCCTTCGTGTGGGACCCCGACGCCCGCCTCACGGCCCGCCTCAACCCGGCCATGGTCGAGGCCGCCCGCCCTGACACCGACCTGGTCGAGGAACTGCGCTGGACCGTCGAGCGCCACCACGAGCTCACCGGTTCGCCCCGGGCGGCCGCGCTCCTCGACAGCTGGGACGCCACCGTCGAGGACATGTGGCTGGTTGCCCCCGTCGACCGCATCCGCCGTATGGAAGCCCAACGCGCCGGCCGGGTGGCCGCCAGCGCGTAGTCGCCCGGGCCCGGCCAGGCCGGGCCCGGTCAGGCCGGGCTCGGTCAGGCCGGGCGGGCGGGGTCGCTCAAGGCCACACCCGCGGCCGCCAGGCGGTGGGCCGCCAGGCGGGCCTGCTGGTCCTCGGCCCGGGCCACCAGCGCCCCGAAGTCGTACCCGGCCAGGCGAGGTTCGGTCGAGGCCGCCTCGGCCAGCGCCTCCCACAGGTCCCGCTTGCCCCGGATGCCCATCGAGAGGGCCTCCATCTCCAACAGGACGGCCAGGCCCTCGGAACCGACGACCGAGCGGCTCAGGCGCGCTTGGGTGAGCTTCTCGGCGAACGCCCCCAGCACCTGCTTGACGCCTTGGCGGCGTACGCCCAGGGACTCGGCCAGGCCGGCCAGGGTGTCGCGGTCGGCTTCGATGTCGGCCACGAGGTCGTCGAGGGCGCCGCCGGCCACCGACGAGATGTGACGAGCCAGCTCGCAGCCGCCGTTGGCGCCCGACAGGTGGTCGTTCAGGTACGTGCCCAAGGGATCGTTCTCAGCCACGGCTGAGAGCTACCCCGCTCCGCCGGCCCTTATGCGCCTGCTCTGATGGAGCCGGTGGTCTGTTCGCCGCTGGAGGGCCCGGCTACACAGACCAGGCGGCGGGCGCCGTCGTTCCAGGCGTCGTCGCTCGGGGTTATGTACTTGTCGGCCAGGTTGAGCTGCTCGAAGGGCACGCCCGTGTAACCCTGGAACTGGGCCAGGCACAGCGGGTTGGCATAACGGACGAGCTCGTCCTGGCCCGGGAACTCCTCGTTGGGCCCGGCCGGGTGGTCGAGCACGGCGTACACCTCGAGGTGGTGGGCCTCGGCGCAGTCGACGGTCTTGACGTTGTTGAACCGACCCGACGGCTCCTGGAAGCAGTTGCCGGGCTGCAGCTCGGAGTACTTCACGCCCCCCGAGTCGCGGCCCAGGAGGGTCAGGAGCAGGACGATTACGCCGGCCACCACCACGGCCACGGCCACGATGATCCCGATGGTCTTGCCTTTGCCGCCCTTGTCCCTGTCGGGGCCGGGGGCGGGCCGCGGGGCGCTGGGCGGCGGCATCGGCTGGGCGGGCGGGAACACCGGCGGCGGGGTGGCCGGGGGCGGTGACTGGGCCGTCGGCTCCCAGCGCGGCGGCGTGGGCGGCAGGGAGGTGTCGGTGCCGAGACCGGGCATCTCGGACGTCGCCGGCCCCGAGTCGTCGGGCGGAGGAACGCGGGGCAACAGTGGGGCGGGGCGCGAGGCCGCGGCACGCTTGGCCGCCGGGCGCTTGGCCCCCCGCTTGGCCGCGGGAGCGGGCGGCACCTCGTCGTGCTCGTCCGCTTCGTCGGCCCCTTCCTCCACCTCGTCGGGCTCAGGCTCGACGACCGGGGCCGGGCGGGACCGGGCCGGGGCGGCCATGGGCGGCGGCGCACCGCCTTCGATCTGGGCGGCGGCGGCCGAGAGGCGCTCCCGCAGCGAGAGCAGGCCGCCGGTCCGGGGAGGCGGGCTGGGGGCCGGGGGCTCGTCGTCCTCGAGCTCGTCGTCCTCGAAATCGTCGTCCTCGAGATCGTCGTCCTCGGAGCCGGACGTGCCGGGCAGCTCGACCTCGGGTGTGTCGTCGGCCCAGCCGACGATCTCCTCGCCGCGCTCGTCCTCGTCGAGCTCGACCCCGACCACGGGGGCGGGCCGGGCCTCGACGGGAGCGGTGGCCGTGCGCCGGCGGCGGGGCGCGGGGGTCTGGGGCGCGGAACGGGGGGTGCGGCCGGCTCGGCTGGTGGTCGGAGCCTCCCGGCCCACGGGGGGCGGCGTCCGCTTACGAGCCGGCACGGCCGCCGGGGCCACCTTCGGGGACCGGGCCGCCCGCGTGGCCTTGGCCGCGGTGGTGGCCTTGGC